>JBCNOR010000453.1:0-4712 GCA_039593785.1 Niabella sp.
GGTCCATAAACTGGTTGATGAACTTCTCGGAGCTTACGTACAATACTATTTTATTGGGATGCAGGCGCTTTACCTCGTTACCTATCGCCTGTACCAGGTGCGTTTTACCAAGTCCTACGCCGCCATAAACTACCAAAGGATTAAAAGAGTTGGCCCCTGGTTTATCTGCAACCGTTTTCCCTGCTCTTCGCGCTACCCTGTTGCTATCGCCTTCCACGTAGGCATCGAACGTGTAATTCACGTTCAATTGCGGGTCAATCTGCATTTTTTTAATGCCGGGAATGACAAAGGGATTTTTTACAGAGTTATTCACCACGAGCGGAAAATCCATTTCGTTATTGGAATATGTTTTGTAACCCGTACCCGGTACGTCCATTGTAAGCGGCTTATTTTTGCTATTACCGCTATCTACCATTATCCTGTATTCTAACCGGGCCTCTTTACCCAACTCACGCTTCAGTGTCTTCGCCAATAAATTTACATAATGCTCTTCAAGGTACTCAAAAAAGAACTGACTGGGTACCTGTATAACTAACACATTGCTTTTTAAAGAAATTGCCTTAATAGGTTCGAACCATGTTTTGTAATGCTGCCATTCTACTATATCTTTTATAATCTTTAAACAATTAGACCAAACTTTGTCGGCATTTTTCTCCATTGAAACAGCGAATTTATTGGGGTGCTACAATTTAAAAAAATCATCAAAAAACATCATCGGACTCACAGCTCTATACAACAAAAAAATTTTAAGACGGACGGCGAATATCCACATTTATTCAACATAAAAAAAATAATCACAAACATTTTTTTAGCTGCTATAGAAAATCAAATTTATACGCTTGACGCTTTTGAAATTATTCAACAATCAAACGAAATAATTGTAAAAAAGATGTTTGATAAAAATTGTTTTTTTCAGCTATTTTATCTTATAGAGATCGCTCACAGAAACGGCCTAAAACGGCTGAAACCCTTTACAGTAAAGGGTTTCAGACAAAATATAGTAAATATGGCGGTATGTAACAGCTACTCAAACAAACACTTATAAAATATACTATATAAGTGATTGCAACACATCCCTACTTCTTAGCTTTTGTTGCAGCAGCAGCTGCTTTCTTAGGGGCTGCTTTCGATTTGGATGCAGCAGTTTTTTTACCATTTTTTAACGCAGCATCAATAGCTGTACTTAATGAAGCATAGGTAGGTTTGCCCTTTATCATTTCATTATTTACAAAGAAAGTAGGCACTTCCTTAACACCCCTGTCCAGCCCTTCTTTAAGATCGTCCTGAACCTGCCAGCCATAAGTTCCGTTAACCAGCTCCTCCAGGAAGTTCTTATTCTTTACACCAGCATCCTTGGAGTGCAACTTTAAACTGGTGGTACCCAGGTTCCTCCGGTTTTGAAAAAGCACATTATGCATTTCCCAAAACTTATCTTCCTGTGCTGCTGCTATAGCTGCTTCTGCCGCCTTTAAGCTGCGTTGGTGAATTCTTGTTTGTGGAAAGTGACGAAAATTGAACTTTACCTGACCCTCATAATCGATAAGAATTTGCTTAACGATCTCATTAGCCTTAGCACAATCCTCACTTTCGTACTCACCAAATTCCATTAAGATAACAGGAGCGTCTTTTTTACCCACAAAAATATCTTTAGGCTCTATTATTGGTTCATCGTCTTTCTTTAAGCTCATAAAATTTAAAATTTATTTTGGCCAGGTATCTTTCTTTTTTACTAAAAATTCACGCTATTTTAAAAAGCGGTTGAAGATAATTTTTTTTTTGAACTAACAAATTTTTTCTTCAAAATATCGCAAAAAAAGCCTATAAAATGACAAAAAGGTATAGCCCCTTGTTGTGGCTAAAAAATTATAAGGCCCCCGGAAAGGAGGCCCCATTAACCATTAAACTGTTTTGCTTTCATGCGTTTCATTCCGGAAGACTACCGTATTATCGAATACATCAACCAAAATAGGTGTATTTCTATCTACGTCACCGGCCAGTATGCGCTTACTTAACTGGTTTACAATTTCCTTTTGGATCAGCCTTTTTAAGGGCCTGGCTCCAAACTGCGGATCAAACCCCTGCTCGGCTAAAAATTCAAGTGCATAATCACTAAAATGTAATTGTAAGCCGCTGTTTTGCAGCACCTGCCTTCTCAAACCATCCAATTGTATTTTAATAATACCGGTAATATCTTTTTTCAGTAAAGGCTGGAACATAATAATCTCATCCACGCGGTTCAGAAACTCGGGCCTTACGGTCTCCCTCAGCAAACTCATCACCTGCACCTTTGCCTTTTCGGTAGCTTCATCCAGAGTTTTCTCTGAAACATCTTCAAAGGCTTCCTGTATCAGGTGACTACCTATATTACTGGTCATTATAATAATGGTATTCTTAAAATTAACTACCCTACCCTTATTATCTGTTAACCTTCCATCATCCAATACCTGTAACAATACGTTCCATACATCAGGATGCGCCTTTTCTATCTCATCTAAAAGCACTACACTATAAGGCTTACGACGCACTGCTTCTGTTAATTGCCCTCCTTCATCGTACCCTACATAACCGGGAGGCGCTCCTACCAGCCTGCTTACGGTATGTTTTTCCTGGTATTCACTCATATCTATACGCGTCATCATCCCCTCATCGTCAAAAAGATATTCAGCCAGGGCCTTTGCCAGCTCTGTTTTACCAACACCTGTAGTACCCAGGAAGATGAAAGAACCGATGGGCTTTTTAGGATCGCTTAGTCCCGCCCGGCTACGCCGGATAGCATCAGCTACCGCGGTAATGGCTTCATCCTGCCCCACTACTCTTTCATGCAGGTGCGCTTCCAGGTGCAGGAGCTTTTCCTTATCGCTCTGCATCATCTTACTCACGGGTATACCGGTTGATTTAGCCACACTTTCTGCAATATCCTCTGCATCTACCTCTTCTTTCAATAAGCGCTTCTCGCTATCTTCCTGCAATTCTTTTGTAAGCCTGGTAATACGCTCTTCTTCCTCTTTGATCTTACCATACCGTATTTCAGCTACTTTACCATAATCGCCGTTACGCTCGGCCTGCTCTGCTTCTACTTTTAAGCTCTCAATACCGGCTTTGGCATTCTGGATCTGCTCTACCAATTCCTTCTCTTCTGACCACTTGGCTTTTAAAGTATCCCGTTCTACAGAAAGATTTGCTATCTCGGTATTTAATTGTTTAAGCTTTTCTTCATCATTTTCCCTTTTAATAGCTTCCCGCTCAATTTCCAGCTGGCGGATCTGCCTGTCTAACCGGTCCAACTCCTCAGGCATCGAATTCATTTCAAGCCTTAATTTAGCCGCGCTTTCATCGATGAGATCAATAGCTTTATCCGGTAAAAAACGATCGGTGATATACCTGCTGGACAATTCTACCGCGGCTATAATAGCATCATCTTTTATACGCACGTGGTGGTGGGTTTCATATTTATCCTTTAAACCTCTTAAAATAGAAATAGCATCCTCTACCGAAGGCTCATCTACCATTACTTTTTGGAAACGGCGTTCCAGCGCTTTGTCTTTTTCAAAAAATTTCTGGTACTCGTTCAAAGTAGTGGCGCCTACCGCGCGTAACTCGCCGCGGGCCAGGGCGGGCTTTAATATATTGGCCGCATCCATCGCCCCGTCACCACCGCCGGCGCCTACAAGGGTATGGATTTCGTCTATAAATAATATAATCTCACCATCACTTCCGCTCACTTCCTTCACAACACCCTTTAAGCGCTCCTCAAATTCACCTTTATACTTGGCACCGGCTATCAGCAATCCCATATCCAATGCATAAATGATCTTTGATTTCAGGTTTTCAGGCACATCCCCATTAACAATACGATGGGCTATGCCTTCGGCAATCGCGGTTTTACCTACGCCGGGCTCACCTACCAGTATGGGGTTATTCTTGGTTCTCCTGCTCAAAATATGAAGGGTTCGGCGAATCTCTTCATCCCTTCCAATCACCGGATCCAACTTGCCTTGCCGCGCCAGTTCATTTAAATTCTTAGCGTATTTATTCAGCGCATTAAATTCCTGCGACTGTGTTTGAGAAGACACCGTTGCTCCCTGCCTTAATTCTTTAATGGCAGTAACCAACCCTTTTGCGGTAAGGCCGGCATCTTTTAATAATTTCCCGGTGGCATCATTACCCTCCACAATTGCCAGCAGTAAATGCTCGGGAGTGATAAATTCGTCGTTAAACTGTTTTAAAGCAGCTCCTGCCCTTAGTACCACGTTATTAGCATCGCGGCTAATTTGCTGCGCCGGCTCTCCCGATGATTTGGGTAACTTTGATATCAACTCATTAAGCTTGTTATCTACGAGGTTGATCGTTACGTTATTTTTCTTTAAAAGATAATCCACCGGAGAGTCTTCCTGCTCCAGTAACGCTTTTAAAATATGCTCTGTTTCGATATTGGGGTTCTGAGCATTAAATGCCAGTTGCTGAGCTTGTTGAAAAGCCTCAGCTGCTTTTATTGTAAAATTTCCCAGATTCATAATTAAAGTTTCTTAGTTAAAAGTTTATGCCCTGATACCCAACAGCAACAATCACGCTGAAGTTTAATATATCAGGAACATACTCTGATTATCAAATCAAAATCCAAGCCGGCATTTAATGTAATGATGTCATATTCAGCTCATTAAACATGACTAAAGTGCAGGGAAATGTCAATCAGTATGCTATTTTAGCAGAAA
>JBCNOR010000454.1:0-4676 GCA_039593785.1 Niabella sp.
GGAAGGTGTTATGCGAAGCATCCACCGTTTAAGTCCTACCAAAGAATCGGACTTTGCCCTGAACGATCTGAATGATATCAGCAAAGAAGTAGAAGCTGCTTTTGTAGGTCTGAATATTGGAGGCGCTATCATTGGAGGTATCAGCTTGATTGTAGGACTATTTGGTGTGGCCAATATTATGTTTGTTACGGTTAAAGAACGTACTCCTCAAATCGGACTAAAAAAAGCAATTGGCGCTAAACGGCATATTATCCTGACGGAATTTTTGCTTGAAGCGGCTTTTCTTTGCATTATCGGTGGTATTATAGGCCTTGGACTGGTGGTTTTACTCGCCTTCATTCTTACCCAGGCCCTGGAATTCCCGATCTATGTTTCCGTTACCAATATGGCCTGGACCTTCTTTATTTGTATATTGGTGGGTATTATTGCAGGCATCATTCCCGCGATGCAGACGCCCAGGATGGACCCCGTAGTAGCTATCAGGAGTTAGTAATTGTTGATTAATTGATCAGGTAGCGGGATGTCCGAAACGGTACTTTTACCCTAATCAACCGGCGGCATAACATTTTTGGGATTTTATTTTTGGGTTCCAAAAGAATCCTTTTGGAGGAGGCGCAAAACTTTACGCAAAAAACGCGGCGCTGCGAAAAAATGTTATGCACGCAATCAACTGATCAACCAGCCAACTAAACTACACAACCCTTAATTTTGCGCATGCCTATAATATTAGCAATAGAATCGAGCTGTGATGAAACCTCTGCAGCTATTTGCGAAGACGGGAAAATATTATCGAACAATATTGCCACCCAGGCCGTACACGCGCAATATGGTGGTGTTATTCCCGAACTGGCCTCAAGAGCCCATTTACAGAATATTGTACCGGTAGTAGATGTAGCTTTGAATAAAGCCGGGAAAACCTTATCAGAAGTAGATGCGTTTGCGTTTACGCAGGCCCCGGGCCTCATCGGGTCACTTCTTGTTGGAGCAGAATTTGCAAAATCATTGGCGCTGTCCCTGGATAAACCGTTGATTACGGTAAACCACATGCAGGCCCATGTATTAGCGAACCTGATACCGGATAAAAAACCTTCTTTTCCTTTTCTATGCCTTACGGTTAGCGGTGGACACACCCAGATTGTGCTTTGTAAAAGTCCCGTGGAGATGGAGGTCATCGGCGAGACCATTGACGATGCGGCCGGCGAAGCATTTGATAAATGTGCTAAATTATTAGGCCTTCCTTACCCCGGCGGCCCGTTGATTGACAAATATGCCAAAGAAGGTAATCCCGACCGGTTCCAGTTTCCCGAACCTAAAATACCGGGGTACAACTTTAGCTTTAGCGGCTTGAAGACCGCTATTCTTTATTTTCTTATGAATGCCGGTAAAAGCCAGGTATATAAACAGGAATTTGCCGCTTCAGAAGAAGAGAAAAAGCAATTTATCGACGATAACCTGGCAGATATTTGTGCCTCTGTTCAGAAAAGGATCATCACCATTTTACTCAATAAATTCAGCAAGGCAGCCAGGGAGCTGGGAATAAAAGATATTTGTATTGCCGGCGGCGTTTCTGCCAACAGCGGACTTCGGACCGCATTTACAGAAATGGGTGAAAAAAATGGGTGGAATGTATTTATTCCCGAGTTCCAGTATTGTACTGACAATGCCGGGATGATCGCTATTACCGCCTACTATAAAATGCTTGCCGGAGATTTTGCTTCATTAACAGCACAGCCCGCTGCCCGTGGTTTCCAATAGCAACCCTGGTTACTCATTATTACTCATTATTACTCATTACTCATTACTCATTACTGCCCCCTTGCGCAATCCCTATTTCCGGTTTAAGCAATTTACGATCAACCATGACCAATGCAGCATGAAGGTAACTACCGATTCCTGCCTCTTTGGCGCCTGGGTTGCCGATAATATCCGGAACCTGGATATTGAAAACGTCCTGGATATAGGTAGTGGCAGCGGTCTGTTGAGTTTGATGATAGCCCAGCAGACCCAGGCTTTGATAGAAGGCATAGAAATACAAGAGGATGACTACGGGCAGAGCATTTACAATATCACCAACAGTCCGTTTGCAAGCAGGATCACCATTCACCAGGCTGATGCGCTGGAATTTCATTACCATAAAAAGTACGATGTTATTGTTAGTAATCCGCCATTTTATGAAAATGATTTAAAAGGCAATGCTGCCGGGAAGAATATTGCACACCATGACGCAGGACTAAAGCTACCGGAACTACTCCACCTGATAGCCCGTCAGCTTAATGCCGATGGTACTTTCTTTCTTTTACTGCCTCAGAAAAGACTGGCAGATTTAAAACTGTTAATGGGCTACAACCGTCTTTTTATTAACGAAATAGTATCAGTACATCAAACCCAAAATCATGATGTATTCAGGGTCATGCTCAGAGGGTCTTTTCTCGAAAGCAAACCTGAAGCATATTCCATAGTAATTAAAGAAGGTGCAGATTACAGTGCAGCTTTTACACGTTTACTTAAAGACTACTATCTTTACTTATAACATCAGGTTTCCAGGTTACCAATTACAACATTATTTTTTTACCACTGGCTGCAGCCTGATAAATAGCTTCAATGATCTTCAGGTCTTTTACACCTTCCTCACCATCTACTGCAACCATTGGCTTCTTTCCATCCAGTATAATAGCCGCCATTTCATCCATCTGAACCGTTTGGTGCACTACAACAGGCGCGTCGATAGGGCCTTTATGGGTTCGCCCTTTGATAGGCCCATACCCTATGGAGGGCTGCATTTCGGCAAAACCTTTTTCACCGTTCAGAAAAAATTTATCCAGGTGGTTCATATTGTAGGTTGAAAGGCAGGATGCGGTGGCTCCGCTTTTAAAACCTAACTGAAACTGTATGGTCTCATCAACTCCCGGTTTAAACTTCACCGGGTCCGTTTTGGTTTCCTGCGCTGTTACCCAAACCGGCTCTTCCCCCACCATGTAGCGACTGCCATTTAAAGCATAGATACCGATGTCCATCATGGAACCGCCTCCCGCCAGGGCTTTGTTCAATCGCCACTGATTCGGGTCGCCAATTCTAAAACCGCAAAGTCCCTGGAAAAATTTTATGTTTCCCAATTCTCCTTCACTACGCATACGTACTACTTCCAGTGTTGTTGGCTCAAAATGCATGCGATACCCAACCAATAACTTTACTCCCGCCTTCTTACAGGCATCAACCATCTCTCTGCCTTCTTTAGCACTAATAGCCAGCGGTTTCTCACAAATTACATGTTTGCCTGCTTTCGCAGCGCGTATGGTATGATCATGATGCAAGGCATTCGGTGTGATCACATATACAACATCTATTTCCTTATTTGATTTTATATTATCAAAATTCTGGTAATTGTAACAGCTGCTTTCAGGCACATTATACTTTTTACTCCAGGTTTGAAGCTTTTCAGGAGTACCACTTACCAGGCCTGTTATTTTTACACGTTTACAGCCTTGTATGGACTCAGCTACCCGGTTGGCGTAACCACCCAGTCCCATTAAAGCTACCCGTAACACAGGGCCCTCCTGCCCCGGTTCCCGGTTAAAGTTCAGGTTAAAAAGATCCGTATTCAAAAAAGGGATGCTTGCAGAAGCCATACCTATTTTTTGCAGGAATGCTCTCCTTGTTTTCATGTGTTATTTTTTATTGTTTTTGGCACATAGTATAAACAATAAAAATTATCATCGCTTTGCCCACCCGAACGACGTTCAGTCGGGCGGGGGTGTAAATTAGCTCGATAATTTTTATGTTTATTTCATACTTATAGGTTTAAGAGTTAATGTGTGAAACTTAGAACAGCAGTGCCACAAACCTATGACCTGCACATCTACCTGAGGAGTTCGTTAGCGAGCTCCAGGGCTTTATGCAGCTGTTCTTCCTGTGTAAGATTTGTATTGTTGATTTCTATGGCATCATCTGCTTTACGTAAAGGGCTTATTTCACGATTAGCATCAATATAATCACGCATTTCAATATTATGCGCCACTTCTTCAATAGTAATATTAGGATTTTTCTGATACAGCTCGCGGAAACGCCTTTCAACCCTTACCGCGTTATCAGCGGTTAAAAACAGTTTCAATTCGGCATGCGGAAAAACTACGGTGCCTATATCCCGGCCATCCATAATAACCCCTTTTAATTTGCCCATTTTCTGCTGCTGGCTTACTGCAAAATCCCTGACCGCTCCAATGGCGGCTACCTCGCTAACCTTCTCTGCAACGATCATTTCCCGGATCAGATACTCCACGTTTTCATCGTTCAAAAATATTTCAACCTGTCCGCTTTGCTCATTCAAACGAAAATCAAGCTCTATTTCATTTAATGCTTCCTTTACCTGGCTCTCATCGCTACTATCCACATTATTCCGCAAAAAATAAAGCGTAATAGCCCTATACATGGCGCCACTGTCCACGTAGACGTAGCCCAGCTCCTTTGCTAATTGCTTGGCCATGGTACTTTTACCACAGCTCGACTTTCCATCTATCGCTATTATGATTTTTTTATCGCTCATTTAAAAGGCAACCCATATTTTTATAAAGGTAAAAATTTAATCTTTATTCTTTTAACTAATTTGAAACGCCGTGGGGGTTGAACGCTATTGCAACATTTAACGCTGCACCCTCAGTTCGCTGCTGCAGATATCAGGT
>JBCNOR010000455.1:0-4675 GCA_039593785.1 Niabella sp.
CAAACATATCTGTCATGGTTACTAACTGGGCAACCTGTATACCGCCCCAGCTCTGGCCCTGGATACCCATATGTTTGCCATCCACCCAGCTGTTCCTGGCCAGTGCCTGTGCGCCGCTTACGATATAGTCATAAGCGCTTTTGGCCGGATAGCCAATGGTATAAGATATGTCGGGTGTCATCACTATATATCCACGGCTTACAAAGAAAGATATGTTCAGGCGGCTGGGAGTGGGGGCCGGCGGAACATATTTATACAGGTTGTCAGAAAGCTTTTCGTAGAAGTATAATATTACCGGGTATTTTTTAGTGCTGTCAAAGTTCTCAGGTTTGTAAAGAATACCTGTGGCGGGTTTGCCCGTGAAAGTTTTCCATTGGTACAATGCTGCTGTACCCCAATTATAATTGTTTTGCTGAGGGTTAATGCCGGATAATTTTTTCTCGTTGCCAGCCTGCTGCAGGTATAAATCGGGCGATTGCGTATAGCTTTCCTTGGTGTAGGTATAAACAGGAGCATTTTTTGCCTTATTTACCTGGCTGATATATAATGGCTGCAGGGGTTGTAAGGTAGTTGATAATTTATTGTTTTCAAGAACGGCCAGCCCGCTTTGTTTACTGGTATTATCAAAAACACTCAGCACATTTTTGTTAGCCGCTTTTATAAAGTCTTCTTCTTCGTCGGTTTGAATATACCTGTAAGTGACTTTGTTTTTTCTTCCGTTAACCGTAAGGTTTACCGGTGCCGTTCTTCGCGCAGGGTCAACTGCCCATATATCGTAACGATCATAGATCAGTATTTTGGAGTCCCCATCCTGCCATCCCATTATACCATAAGGTGAGGGTGCATCCGGCACATCGTTCTCTTCATCATACAGGGGCACTTTAATACCGGCCGTAACGTTAAGTGTAGTACTGCCATCAAATACATGATAATGCCGTGTAGTGTTATCATACCAAAGGACGTATTTACCGGAAGGAGATATCCATGAAGCTCTGATGTCACCATCAAGATTAAGGATAGCCGGAATATATTGGTTGTTCGCCACATCTACTTTATAGATATCCTTCCTGGTATTGCCGGCCCATTGCGACGCAATGCGCCTGCCGGTATCTGTAATGGCAACATAATACCTGGCATCAGCCAGTGTTCCTTCGTAAACAGCCGGAAGATTATTACTGCCAACCGGCATCATTCGCTGTTGTTTAAAATCGTAAACGGCAGTATAACTTCTTTCCCGTTCTTTTTTTTGATTCTGCAATTGATAGGGCTGCAGGTAGTCATCTTTATAGTTCCAGATGTCAACATTTACTTTATCAATGTCCACCAGGCTGGTATCTTTTGGAGGCCGTGAAGGACCAGTCGCAAACTGCAATCGTTCTCCCGATCTGCTAAAGCTCACTTTGCCATATTCACTGATGCGCTCACCGCGGCGGAAATGAGGCGTCAATGTATCAACCAGCACCCGGGCGCTATCCATGCCCTGTTTAAAATGCCATAGTGTGTAATGCTTAATCAATGATTTGGCTTTTACGCCTCTTTGCGCTACAAATGCAGCCTGGCTGCCATCGTCAGAGAGGGCAAGGCTTTTGAAATCATTGCCACCTCTTAATAAGGTGTCAGTTTTCTTTGTTAAGAGGTGATAGAGAATGATACGAGAAGTTCTGGCGGTATCCTTCAGGTCAAGGGTTTGCTCCAGCAATAATTCAGTTCCCTTTTTGTTGAAGATATACTCGCTGACATTTTTGAATGTTAGCGATGTGCCGGTAGCAGTATTAAAAAGCAGGAGTTTGTTATTCCTTCCAGGGTCGGTGATGCTATCCTTTCCTTCACCTTTTGCAGGCGCCAGTGTTCCGATTACGTATTGGAGGGAATCAATAATTTGTTTAAGGCTGTCTTTGGTTTTATCAGATTGATATTTTGGTTTGACGGCCGGTTCATTTCTAAAAAGCCCGGCGACCCATATATTAGGGTCTTTGGGCGTTTTAAGAGAAATCAGGTTGGGGTACTTTTCAATTGTACGGGTAGCTAATGCCATCAAAGCAAAGCTGTCACGCGGCATCTCATCTGCTTTCTTTTTCTTGATTTTCGCATTGCGGGTGTCTTTAAACAATGGCTTTATTTTAAATGCCAATGTCGCATTGTCGCTGGTAAAGACAGGTTCATATCCCCTGGGAATAATAGTTTTACTATTGTTAACTGTAGATTGGACCACCAGCTCATCATCACCCTCCTGAACGGTAATGGTGTAAGCAATCCACTGTCCGTTATTACTTATGATTGTTTTGCCAATCGATTGCCAGCTATCGTAAACGGAATGGTCAAGCGGCTTCTTTTGTCCAATACAGATAATGACTTCTGACAGCATTGCCAGCAGGAAGAACCATTTCTTCATTAGCTTTATTTTGGACTAAAATATCATTTATTTTTTGAAGTGATAACGTTCTCTCAACGAATCAAAATGATCTTACCAATTTTTAATGTAAAAAAGCTTGCATTAACTAGCGGTATAATAAAAAAGAAGGCTCCAAACGAAGCCTTCTTTTTTATTATATTGTAGCCGCTACCATTTATTTCCATCCGCCTCCCAGTGAGCGATACAAATCTACCGCAGCGCTAAGCTGCAGGCGGTGAATATTGGCGAGGTTTAGTTCTGCCTGTAAAACATTTGCCTGTGCAGATAACACTTCTAAGTAGTTTGCCATACCGCTTTTGAACAAAAGGCGTGCGTTTTTAATAGCATGCTTCAACGTATCAGACTGGGCCGTTGCTATACTTTTTTGAGCTTTTAATTTTTCTGTTGAAACGAGCGCATCCGATACTTCGCCTATCGCACCTAAAACCGACTGCCTGAATTCGAGAACAGATTGTTCTCTTTGAATTTTTGCAATTTCAAGTTGTGTTTTTAACTGGCGTTGCTGAAATACCGGTTGCGTAACACCACCCAATACTGTACCGAACAGCGAAGCAGGTATATTGAACCAGTTATTGGACAGATAAGAGCTTAAGCCGCCTTGTGCACTGATGGATAAGCTGGGGTACATATTTGCCTGCGCAATACCGGCTTTTGCGTTGGCCGCTATAAGCTCCAGTTCCCTGGCGCGTACATCAGGTCTCCGGCTTAGTATAGCCGAAGGAATACCGGGAGAGAGCCATTGGGGTATATCGGTTTGGAAGAGCCCCTTGCTACGGTCTACAGGAGCCGGAAGACTGCCTGTTAGTATGCTGAGCGCATTCTCCTGTATGGCAATGTTTTGCTCCAGTTGGGGAATCAGCAGTTCCGTGAGTTGCTTCTGTGCCTCTACCTGTTGTACTGCTAATGTTGTTACTTCGCCCGCATTTCGTTGCAGCCTCGTAAAATGCAGTGTACTATCCGTCAACCGCAGGTTTCTTTTTGCTATGTCCAATTGCTCGTCCAGCATCAGCAGGTTATAATATCCCTGTGCAATGTTGGCTACTACCTGAGTTTGCACTGCTTTTGAAGCTTCGTAGGTTTGCAGGTAATTAGCCATGGTTGTTTCCTGCTGACGACGGATTTTGCCCCATATATCAGCTTCCCAGGAAAGATTGAAAGCTGCATTGAAATCCTCCACATGCTGCTGGCCGATAAAGCTACCAATGCTTAAGCCATTTAAGCTGTTATTAGACGGGTTGGTTGTTTGAGCGGTGACGCTGAAGCTTACCTGTGGCAATTGCAGCAGCTTTGCCTGCTTTAAAGTTTGAACAGATGCAGATACACGTTTTAATGCGATCTGCAGATCATAGTTATAGCTGATGCCTTTGTTTATAAGCGATTGCAGGGCCGGGTCTGTGAAAAACGCTCTCCATTCCACATCAGCAATGCTACTGGTGTCAGCGGTAGCAACAGCGCGAAACTCCTGCGGAAGGGGCAACTCAGGGCGTTTATAATTCTGACCTACTTTACAGGAGGATGCCGCGAGGAGCATGATAAACAGGGGTGTTAAATAATATAGCCTGCCTTTATTTTTCATTTTTAAAAAGTTCATTGATTTATCCATTTATGGTTTACAGTCATGCTTTTGCTGTTGGTATGACGAGCTGAAGCATCTTTACTATTTTTCCCGGAAGCCGGGAGCGTATAACTTTTATATTATTCCAGTTCCCAGTTTTCTTCACTTGCTTTTTTCGACACTACTTTTTCCTGCAGGTACTGGAAAATAATATATAGCACAGGGATGAGGAATACGCCCAGCAATACACCGGTAAGCATGCCGCCTACAGTGCTGTAACCAATTGAATGGTTACCGATAGCTGAAGCACCTTTGGCGAATATCAGCGGTAACATACCAACAATGAAGGCAAAGGAAGTCATTAATATCGGGCGTAGCCTTAGTCTTGAGGCTTCCAGCGCAGACGCTACTAAACTCATACCTCTTTTCCGACGTTGAACTGCGTATTCTACGATAAGGATAGCATTCTTGGCTAAGAGCCCGATCAGCATGATCAGCCCAATTTGAACATAAATATTGTTTTCAAGCCCCGCAAAGCCGATGAACATGAACACCCCCAATATACCTGCAGGAACCGTAAGAATTACTGCCAGGGGCAGGATATAGCTCTCATACTGCGCGGCCAGAAGGAAGTATACAAAGATGATGCTGAGCAGGAAAATATAGATCTGTTGACTACCGGCGCTTCTTTCTTCCCTGGTAATACC
>JBCNOR010000456.1:0-4674 GCA_039593785.1 Niabella sp.
ACATAGTGTAATAACAAACCGGCATCAATTTTATTGAAATGCATCCAACTGGTTTGTGAGACACAAACCTCAGCATAGCCCTGGCCAGTATGTAATAATAATTTTGATACCTGTTTATTATAACGATTTACAGCGTATGATATAGTACATCAGCTATTGTACATCGTACCTTAAAAAGGTTGCATGCTGTTTTCGATTTTATAAAGAATTATGAATTAAGGCCTTAAAGCCTAAAGTTTTGTAAAGGGCTATGTAACGAAGCCATTCTTCTCATCTTAATAGCAAATTATTGATCATTTTAAAATCTTATCACATGAAACAAATTTTAACCGCATTGGCGTTTTTCTTTTCATTAACCGCCTTTGCACAAGTGGGCGAAAAAAACTTTATTGACAAAAATTATATCGAGGTAACCGGTAAGGCCGAGATGGAGTTTACACCTGATAAAATATTCATCCAGGTGCTGCTTACCGAAAAGGACAGTAAAAATAAAAATGCAATCCCTGAGCAGGAAAGGCAGATGCTGCAAAAGCTACAATCTTTGGGTATTGATACTAAAAAAGATGTCATGATTAAAGACCTGGCCAGTAACCTGAAAACAGGTTTTCTTTCGAAGGATGTTTTATTGAGCAAGCAATATCAAATTATTGTGCATGATGGTAAAACGGCCGGCCAGGTGTTCCTGGCGCTGGAAGAAATAGGCATCTCTAATGCCAGCATTGAAAAACTGGAAAGCAGTAAAATTGAAGAATACCGTCAACAGGTAAAAATAAAAGCGATTAAAGCCGCCAAAGATAAGGCCGCCCTGCTTTGCGAAAGCATTGGCCAAAAAGCGGGTAAAGCTTTATACATACAGGAGCAGCAAATTTTTGAGCGCCCTTACGCTATGGCTAACGTGATGATGAAACAGGCCGACGCAGCAAGCGGTGCAGCTGATCTGAATTTTGAGAACCTGAAAGTAGAAGCTACGGTGATGGTTCGTTTTGAAATCTTGTAGATCCGTTGTTTTTACATGAAAACAGGCCACGGTTTAAACCGTGGCCTGTTTTTTATGCTTTTTATTAAGTATGCTATTTAGCAGCTTCAAATTTTTCAGCTACTTTATCCCAGTTCACTACGCTCCAGATTGCTTTCAGGTAATCGGGCCTTTTATTCTGGTACTTCAGGTAATAAGCATGTTCCCATACGTCAATACCCAAAATTGGAGTGCCTTTTACTTCGGCAACGTCCATCAGAGGATTATCCTGGTTGGGAGTAGAAGTTACTTCCAGTTTACCATCTTTAACAATAACCCATGCCCAGCCGCTGCCAAAACGTGTGGCGCCTGCTGTGCTAACTTTTTCTTTTAAAGCATCCAAAGAGCCAAAAGCTTCAGTAATGGCGTCCGCTAATGCGCCTGTTGGTTCAGTAGCGCCGCCTGGCGTTAATATTTCCCAGAAAAAAGTATGGTTCCAATGTCCGCCACCGTTGTTTCTTACGGCCGGAGAAATGCTGCCTGCGCTTTTTACAAGATCTTCCAAAGATTTCTCCGCATGCTCTGTTCCGTCAATTGCTTTATTTAAATTATCTACATAAGCCTGGTGGTGCTTATCGTGATGTATTTCCATTGTTTGTGCGTCGATATGGGGTTCCAATGCTTCTTTTGCATATGGAAGGGCTGGTAAGGTAAAAGCCATGATTGTACAATTTTATATTATGATTAAAAAAATAACGGTTTGCCTGGCAATATAACAAATTTAGAACGAGATAGTTGAATTTATTGAGTGAAAAAGGCGCAAATACTATTCCAAAACGGATCAACAGGTTTTGTCATTTTAATAAGTTATATTTAACATATCCTTAAACCTAAAAAATCTGCGTCTATGAAGGGAAAAGTTCTGTCATTTTTTTTCGTGGTATTTTTTTGTTGTCCCCTTGTTCTGCCGGCGCAAACACGGCAGGTAACAGGTACTGTAAAGAACAGCGCCGGGGAACCTGTTGTTAATGCAACGGTGCGTCAAAAAGGAGCCAATAATTCTACGGTCGCCGGGGAAGATGGCCGGTTCACACTTACAGTCACCGGCGCAAACATTATTCTTTCTGTATCGGCGGTTAACTACCAGGATGTTGAAGTGGACGCAGGCACTCAGGCGGTTATAGATATCACACTGTCGGAAAATGCAGCTACGAAAATGGATGAGGTATTTGTGGTGGCTTATGGTACTACCAGAAAAAGCAGCTATACAGGAGCGGCGGCTGTAATTGGAGCCAGTAAAATTAAAGACCCTCCGCTTACTTCTTTTGAGCAGGCACTTGCGGGGCGGGTAGCCGGTTTGCAGGTAACGCAGAGTTCCGGACAGGCAGGTTCCACACCATCCATCCGCATCAGAGGTATTGGCTCCATGAATGCGTCAAATGATCCGCTATATGTGGTTGACGGGGTGCCCGTTGTTTCGGGATCAGGCGGTCAAATGGGGGATTACCTGTTTACCAGCAACAACCTGATGGCTAACATCAATCCAGACGATATTGAATCGATCACTGTTTTGAAAGATGCGGCGGCATCTTCTTTATATGGATCAAGAGCAGCCAATGGTGTGGTAATTATTACCACTAAAAAAGGGAAAATTGGCGCGCCGGTTATCAGTTTCAAAACCTCATTGGGCATTTCTCCTACCTGGGCTACCGATAATTACGAAACTGCAGGGGTGCAAGAGCAGGTAAATATGCTGTACCAGGTATTTTACGATTTAAATATTACCGGTGGCAAAACGCCCGAAGCGGCAAATACCGATGCTCTATCCAGATTAAATACCCGGTTTAACCGGCACGGATATAGATTTGAAACCAGCGGAACAGATCGTTATCAAAATGTATCCATTAAAGGCATGACGGATGGGATGGTGAACCGGGAAAACACTTATTTTGATTGGGATGATGTATTGTTTAGAACCGGTTTTTTTACAACAAACGACCTTTCGGTAAGTGGCGGTACGGATAAAACCAAATACTACTCATCTTTATCATATACTCAGGATAAAAGCCGAATTGCGGTTAATGATTTTCAGCGTATTGCGGGCCGCCTTAGCTTAACACAAAAAATTGGCAGCCGCTTAGAACTGGAAAGTAATATTGGTATCACCAAAGATGATAAGTCTGGCTTTAACGATACCCGAAATACCGGAGCCAATTATCTGCTTCAATCGCGCAATTTACTATGGCCCATGTATTGGCCTACCGACTATAAAACGGGTTTGCCTTTTACCGCAAGGTATGGTAGCCTTGCTCAAAACAATGTGTATTATGACAACGAATGGGATAACTCGGCAGCCACACTCAACCTGTCTGCGGTGGAAGCCCTAACCCTTAATATTGCTACCGGCCTTACTGCTAAATCCATCTTCTCTTACAACAACTCCCAGATAAAAGAACATTTATATTATAGTGCACTTCATTTTAGTGGAGTTGCGCCAGCTAATGGCGTGGTGCATGAGTTAAATACTACGTATAACAAAATGGTTAGTTCCACAACATTAAATTATAACAAAAGCTTTGGCGAAAACAACATAGGCATACTGGCAGGCTATGAAGCAGAAAAAAATATTACTGATTTTATGCGGTCCAGCGGCACTAATTTACCATCAAGCGCTTTGCCAACAGTAGTTACAGCGGGTACTACCAACTCCAGCGCTTATTCATGGGGTAATAATATGCAATCGGTATTATCCAGGGCAGAATATAATTTTTCGCAAAAGTATTTTTTATCGGCGTCTTTTCGTCGGGATGGAAGTTCCAGATTGGGGCCCGATAATCGCTGGGCCAACTTTTGGTCGGTAGGCGCCGCCTGGAATATGATTAAAGAAGATTTTTTAAAAAGCAATAGCATTTTAAGCGAGCTTAGATTAAGAGGTTCTTATGGCATTAATGGAACATTACCAACGGCTAATTTTGGGTGGAGAACTTTAACCGGATTTACCGATAAATATATGGAACAGCCCGGCGGCAGCACTATTTCTATTGCCGACTCTAACCTTACCTGGGAAACCAATTACAATACCAATCTGGCTTTGGAATTTGGTTTGTTAAACCAAAGAATTACAGGATCCATTGAATATTTTAAAAGAGATTCGAGAAACCTATTGCAGGATGTTCCCATTTCGATGGTAGTTGGCTTTTCATCTACACTAAAAAATGTAGGAGAAATAAGAAACGAGGGTTTAGAATGGAACCTGGCAGGCGATATCATTAGAAAAGAAGGATTGAGGTGGAGCGTAGGTTTGAACGGAACGCTGTTAAAATCTACCGTTACAAAATTATATAGACAGCCGGGGGCCGCTGCCGGCCAGGATATTATTTGG
Source organism: Niabella sp. (assembly GCA_039593785.1). Lineage (GTDB taxonomy): Bacteria > Bacteroidota > Bacteroidia > Chitinophagales > Chitinophagaceae > Niabella. The sequence goes on from JBCNOR010000456.1 coordinate 4,338, forward strand.
AACGACCCCACAGGGGGCGATGCCAGAGCACAATTTGTTTACCGCGAAGGCGAATCTACATTGGCATTTTATGGATTTGAGTGGGCAGGAGTAGATCCGAAAAATGGCAAAAATGTATGGTTTGTTAATGATCCGGCCAATGGAGCCACAGGCGATTTTGAGTTTAGAGGGCGAGGTGCTACTTACACTTACAGCAAAGCTAATCGCATTATTATTGGAAACGGCATTCCCAAAATGTTTGGTGGTATATCTACAGATGTAGAGTGGAAGGGATTTGCCATTAACCTGAACTTTATTTATAAGCTGGGTGGCGAACTTTACAACGGCGCTTATAAAG
>JBCNOR010000457.1:0-4671 GCA_039593785.1 Niabella sp.
TACCGAGAAGTACTTCTTTAGATCGTAAACACCATTATCATGTTCGGCCGCAATTTCATCGATATGCTGAAGCCCGTAAGCGTTGGCCTCATCAAATTTTGTAATAAAGTCTTCAGAAAGCTTTTGGGCACTCACCCAGGCTGCGAATACAAAAGGCAGCCCCGTTGCGCTTTTCCACTCGCCTGCCAGGTCATAAATATATTTGAAGTTGGGGCGCTGGGCCAAAGCCCTGTCGCCAATGATAACTGCCGCAGTATCATCTTTGATATAGTTGATATAGGATTCGTCTTTTGCGTCAACGAGTTCCACTTCAATTTTCCAGTGATGTTTCACCAGCCATTTCAACAAATTTACCGACGAGCGGCTTTGGTAGTCAAGGTATATTTTTTTGATCTGATCAATGGGCTGCTCGCTGAAAAGGGCTACTGATGCCACATCTCCAACAGCGCCAATGCAGTAATTACCATTAATATAATGTTGTGGAAGCTGAGGGATCACGGCCACGGGAACTAATCCCAGGTCGATGGCTCCGGTTTTTAGCTTTTCAGCCAGGGAGGCGGGATATGCTTCGATCAATTCAATTTCATCTTTAATAGGGAGCCTTTGCAAGCCATAAATGAGGGGACGTGTATTTAAATAGCTTACAATTCCAACTCTAATCTTCTGTTCCAATCTTTATTCCTTTATTTTTGCGCGAAGATAAAAAGGTTTAAGGTTCAATGTCCAATGTTTAACCTTGTTCGGCAACCTTAAACTTCAAACTTTAAACTTTAAACATGTCATTAACCGCAATTTCTCCCATAGACGGGCGTTACAGCAAGCAGGTACAAAGCCTGCAGGAATATTTCAGTGAATATGCATTGATCAAGTATCGTGTTATTATTGAAATTGAGTACCTGTTACTATTGGCAGATAAAAAGTTCCTGAAATTGTCTGCGGGCGCTAAAAAGCATCTGCGGGAATTGAAGGAAAGCTTCAGTGTTGCGAATGCGGAAGCCATTAAAGAAATAGAAAAGACTACTAATCATGATGTTAAGGCCGTAGAGTATTTCTTAAAGGCAGAGCTGGATAAGACGGATGCCCAGGAAGCGAAAGAATGGATCCATTTTGGTTTAACATCACAAGACGTCAATAATACAGCGATTCCTTTATTATGGAAACATAGCCTGGAGTTTGAACTGCTACCGGCATACCTGAACCTGCAAAACCATTTACACCAGCTCGCGCAGGATTTTAGAGAAATCCCGATGCTGGCTAAAACCCATGGCCAACCTGCGTCTCCAACCAGGTTGGGAAAAGAGCTGATGGTTTTTGTAGAGCGTTTGGAAAACCAGATCCGCTTGTTCTCCTATATACCGGTTGCCGCTAAATTCGGAGGCGCTACAGGTAATTTCAATGCCCACTATGTGGCGTATCCTAAAACAGACTGGATCAATTTTGGTAATCACTTTGTTGAAGACGTATTAGGCCTGCAAAGAATGCAGTTTACTACACAAATTGAACATTATGATAACTTGGCAGCGCATTTCGACTGTATCAAACGTATCAATACTATTTTGCTGGATCTGTGCCGCGACATCTGGACCTATATCAGCATGGAGTATTTCAAGCAAAAAACCAAAGCCGGCGAAGTAGGCTCATCAGCCATGCCTCATAAGGTAAACCCGATCGATTTTGAAAATGCCGAAGGGAATATTGGTGTAGCCAATGCTATGCTGGAGCATCTTTCAGCTAAATTACCGGTAAGCCGTTTGCAGAGAGACCTTACTGACAGCACTGTTTTGCGGAATATCGGCGTGCCGGTAGCGCATACCATTATAGCAATCAAGAGCATTGAGAAAGGTTTAGGCAAACTGGTTTTAAACGAATCTGCATTAAAAGCCGATCTTGATAGTAACTGGGCGGTAGTAGCGGAAGCCATTCAGACCATACTGCGCCGGGAAAAATACCCTAATCCCTATGAGGCTTTAAAGGAACTGACAAGAGGTAAAGACGGCATCACCAAACAGTCCCTCCATAAATTCATCAGCTCGTTAAAAGTTTCAGCGGCAATTAAAGCGGAGCTTAAAAAGATAACGCCGCATAATTATACCGGTGTTGTGGCGAAATATTAAGCAAAAGGCTCGCAGATTAGTTAACTGTGAGCCTTTTTCCTTTACGGCCTTGAATGGTTTCTATCATTTTTTTGGAGCCCTGATCGCCTGGCCGTGGTAATTGGACCAGGTTAAAGCATCTCTATAATAATCTGAATATTGTAAGTTGCCGTTTTTATAGACCAGGTTATCCCAGGTTATAAGTGTGGTGTAGAATCCTGAGGCATCATTCTGATATAATATTAATAACTTCCTTCTTTCGCCGGTTTTTATAAGACTCCAGTTTAAAATATCATGTCTGTTATTCGCTCCGTCATACATATATCCTCCTTTGTCCTTATTAAAAACGTAATAGTCACCGGCAACATTCCAGTTATTCGAGCTACCGCCTCTTTCATAACGTAAGGGAGTGTTACCCATAACGCCAATAGCTTCAACAATTTCCCAGGAGGCGGAGGTTAACAAGGAGTCGTTAACAATGGTGTCTTTTATAATGACTGTATCTTTCTTAATAAGAACCGTTTCTATAGTATCCCGCTCAACTATGGTTTTCTCTTTCGTGCAGGAACTTGTTGTAAAGGATGTTAAAATAAGCGTTATAAAAAATGTCACAACGCAAGCCAGTTTTGTAAATTTCATAGATTTTTACTTTTACAGGGCAAATATAAATAAAAACAGGTGATGTAGACAAATGTTGGGTTGGTACGTTTTAGCCTATTCGCCAGCTTAATCAGCTATACTTTTTTGAGCGTTGTGGCTTTGTAGCGGCTTTTCCTGCTTTTTGAGCTTTGGGCGTTATGGGTGTCGGAACTGCGATTAATGGTATCTTTTGCGGAAGCGCAATTTTAGATTGCAAAGAACTGGTTCGATGCGGCTTTACTTTAACCCCGCCAGCAATTACAATTATTTCATTGTCGTTACAGTTAGTTGTTTGCTCCTTCTTTGTTTGACAAAAGGCGCTAAAAGGAATAACGACGTACAACACCACTACTACGGCTATTTTCTTTAGATAGCTCCAATTGGATCTGAAAACATATTCAATTGAATCATTTGTTTCCTCTGTAGATCCGGAACCTATTTGCGAATGGAGGAACCTTCCGCAAATACGCTCTTTTGTTCTTTTCTCAAAGTATGCTGTTATCTCGGATGCCGACATTTGAGTGAAATCAACAACAACTTTAGAACAGGCAGTACAAAAGCGTCCGCCGTCAAGAGCTTCCATGTTATTCCATTTCTCAGAACATGGTTGGGGTATAGTTATATGCATATTAGCAGTTTGATTATTTGAATTTCATTGCATGAAAGGCAGAAGGCATTAATCGCATCATTGTTTCTTTGTCATTGAACAGGTAAAATATATACACGTCGGCAGCATTATCTTTATGTAAAGCAACAGTCATACAGTTTTTGTAATTGCTGTCGAATGTAGTTCTGGGAACATATGCTGAAGTAGCTCCCCAATCCGCATTAAACTCATTTTTTACCGCTTCAGGCTTGAAAGCGCCAAATCTGGGAATAGCCGGAGTGGTGGCCGCCTGAGGCTGTAAACTGGTATTGAGTAAGACAGTTACAAATACAGTTTGGTAACTTTTATTGGGATGTGCCTGGGCAAACACTTTACGTCCGTTTGAAGTATCAGCCGCCATCTTTTCAAAACTTTCAATTCTCTTCCCGAGCGGGCGGATAGCATAACGTATCTCAAAACTATCGGTTTTGCTCTTGATCGCCAGATCGTAGGTCATATCCCGGTTTGGATGTACAGGAACTGTATCAAAATTTTCAGGCATTTCAAAATGTAGTAATCCTTCCTCCAGGGCGGAATTAAACCGGGTATTTTGTCCTGATAAAGTCGAAGAAATTAGTAGAAATAAGATCGCTGTTAGTAGATGGTTCATAATGCTTTTTTATATAAGATGCAGTTTTTCATAAGAATACATAAAAAAATGCCGCAGTTGGATTGCGGCATTCGATAATTGGTTGGTGAAATAGTTACTCACCCTTATGTATTTCGCTTGTAAAGTGAAACTTAATATCAGGGTTATTGCTGATCTCCGTGTTTAAAAACCATTCGCTTTGTGCCAGGTATACATCATGACCATCCTTGTCTAAAGCGGTATTGGCTTGTTTAAAGCGAACAAAATCGTGTAGTTTCTTATCGTCATCCGAAGTGAGCCAGGTGGCTTTATAAAATGGCAAAGCCCTGAATTCAACGCTGGCGCCATATTCATGCAGCAAACGATATTGAATTACCTCAAATTGTAATTCTCCCACACAACCTATAATCTTTTTAGTACCGCCAAACTGGGTAAACAGTTGTGCTACACCCTCATCAGTTAATTGCATTAATCCCTTCTCCAGCTGTTTTGTTTTCATCGGGTCTTTATTCACCACCTCTTTAAATATCTCGGGGGAGAAGGAAGGAATACCTGTAAAGTAGAAGTCCTCACCTTCAGTCAGGGTGTCGCCGATTTTAAAGTTACCGGTATCAAATAAGCCTACCACGTCTCCCGCATAAGCGTCTTCTATAACGCTTTTGTCGCGCGCCATAAATGAATAAGGGTTGCTAAACCGCACGTCC
>JBCNOR010000458.1:0-4649 GCA_039593785.1 Niabella sp.
TAAACTCACACCCCGACATTTGAGACAACGATAGTAGTGTAAATTTTTTTTACGGTTGATATATCCTACCAGGTGGCGCTTGCAACTGTCACATTTAAGTAAACGATTTAAGGGTCGACTCTCCTCGTCTTTATTATGTTGATGTTTGGCAGGGTTCTTACTTAGGATTTCCTGAACACGTACGAAGTTTTCTTGACTTACGAGAGGTGCCCAAGTTCCCTTAATTGGCTCTCCTGCGAGTTTGTTAATCAGTACCCCGCAATAAAATGGATTTCGCCATATCCTACTTATACTCTGAGACGATAATTTTAATCCGTGCGCTTCAAGTCTATATATAATTTGAACGTCACTGTACATGCCAGACGCTTTCCACTTCCACGCCTCAATTATCAGTTTTCCATCACTGTTGATCTCAATCCGTTGATGCTTACTTAAAAATCTTTCGTCTCTAACTCTTGGCCCATAATGATCATATCCTATCGGAGCAAATCCGAAGCGCTTCCCCTTATGTAAATACGCCTTCATCGCGGGAATGATAATCTCCTTTCGCTCTAGGTTTTCCTTAAACGCATGAAACAGACTTTCATAAATTGCCGCTTTCCCTCTCTCCGTAGTCGTAGAAATCCCTGAACATACTTCAATCAAATGAACACCCAAATCCTCGACAAGAGTATTTACTAGGCCGATAGCATTTCCCCCACTCCTTGAAAAGCGGCTCATCTTATAAACCAAGATCGCATACGGCTTTTTACGGCTGCTAGTAACTCTTTCGATTAGGCGAGAAAATTCTTTGCGTGTGAAGTCCGATTTAGCCGACTCATAAGTCCCTCCAAACTCTTCAGTTATTATATAGTCCTTTTGGCTTGCAAAGGCTTTATTAGCGTCCTGTTGTCGTTCTACACTAGAATTCTTTTCAAACTGATCTTTGGAGCTCACTCGAGTGTACGACCAAACTTCATAGTTAATTTTGGCTTGCGCATCGTTTTGCTGGATGAATTTGTTGAAATAATTGATATTATTCATAACTCCCAATTTCTTCTTGATAATTGTTATAGAAAATGACGGACATCTCATATACAAATGAAATCATCGCCTTCTTTTGACTTTGAGTTAAGTGTTCAAATTGCTCAAAACTATCAAGTTCTTCAATGGTAATCTCTAGATTCCTGTCCTCTAAACGACTTGATAGGCTTGCGCTTCGCGGCTTACTCACCAAGTTTCCTTGCACTTTTTTCTTGTCGGTCATGCCCAGCTACATTTCTAATTAATTATCCTTTCAGAATTTGCTGGAAGCTATTAGAAAACGAGCGGTGTACCTTAACAGAGCTTTTCAATGGACGCAATTGGCACAAAATGGCAATATCCGATCCATTAATGTGAACTCACACAATTAAAGGTAAGAAATATTGACGAATGTATGCCTATAGACATACATTCGTTTTATTAAATTACTGCATCTTTCCATTTAGATGGAAAACATTGACAAAAAATTACTGAACAAGATAGGACTTCAACTTAGGGAAGAAAGAAAAAAGCAAAAGGTTACTTTTCGTGGCCTTTCTGCTATGTCTTCAGTAGATGTTAAACATATTCAGAGAATAGAGAAGGGCGAAACAGTATTTAGTATTGTATCATTGTTTAAAATCTGTGCTGCCCTAAAAATTTCTCCAAGCAAAATAGTTGAAGTCGACAACCCTTATGACTATTAACTATGCATCCGTTACTCTGCCCCAGGCGGGACTTGAACCCCTCCTGAAAATCAACTATTTACATGACAAATGTGTCAAAAAAGTGTCGCAATTTCTAAAGAACCATAAGACTGTGCTCCTTTTGCACGTCTTTTAACGCTTTTACCCGTAATAGGATCAAAGGTACAAATTTCGATAAATATTGGCTACACCGTTCATCTACACCGAAAGTCCTTTCCATGTTTTATATTTTTCAATAAAAGTGGAGTCTCCGAAAGCGCAATTCGACTACGCTACATTTTAGGAATGGAATGGCTGTCTTTTACATTACTAATAATTCAATTTCGCTTGGCTCAGCAAGAATTTATAAGTAGCTAGCTAGATGGCTGCAGGAACTCCTACAATAACAGAGGCCTATCCATAGGTAGCGTTGCACCTGTCGGCCGAGGAGGAAGATGACCTGATCGCGATCCTCCATAAAATTGATAAGGAGTGCCGGCATATCGATAAGCACACCCAGGAGATCATTCTAACGCAGATCGAGAGTCTGCTTAAATACTCCAACCGTTTTTATGAACGGCAGTTTCTGACCCGTAAGAATAATAATTCGGCCCTGCTCACCAGGTTCGAGCAGTTGATCGATGACTATTATAACAACGACGTACCCGGTTTGCTCACCGTACAATATATTGCTGCGCAAATGAACTTGTCGCCAAACTACCTCAGCGACCTGCTTCGGATTCACACCGGCCAGAATACACAACAGCATATTCATGAAAAACTGATCGCTAAAGCCAAAGAAAAACTTTCCACGACCAATCTTTCGGTCAGCGAAATTGCCTATGCCCTCGGCTTTGAGCACGCGCAATCCTTTAGCACGCTTTTCAAAAAGAAAACGAATGTATCGCCCCTTGAATTTCGTCAGGCGTTTAACTGACTGCAGCAATAAGCGGAATCTACTAAAGGTTCTTTCCTAATATACCATTGGAGACTTGTTAAGCGATTAAAATATCCTCCGGTAGATATTGAGGTTTTCGCAGATGCCCAGGACCGTTTTCTGATTATTGACCACACAAAACTCTACCATATCGGGGCATCACTTAAAGACCTGGGCAAAAAATGGTTTGCTTTTTCGAGAATGGATATTGAAGTTGGTAGGATACTTCAAATGTTAAAGAAACAGTAAATTTGCGCTTAATTTAATTATGTTTTGGTTCGGACAAATCAAAATAATCGCCTTGTGTCTTGTCCAACGAGTTTGAAAGTATAATGAAATTCTCATTGGAGGGTTTTAGGTTAATGTATTTATCTACAATGCTTCTGTGTTTGTAGATGACAAAGGTATTTTCAACTTTGGGGTTTATTTCGTTCAGGTTAGCTTCGGTTTCTTTGTCAAAAAAAGACGGTACAAAAGTCAGGGCGGAGTTTTTGAGATTTAACTCATTCCCTAATTTTTCCAATTGGCTACCGAACTGACCGGAACCATCTCAATATAGATTGAGGAAAATGGGCTTCAGTAAAAAGCAACATCTCCAACTGAATATTGATGCCCTGCGAATTGTTTTTAAACTGGAAAAGGAGAAACGGCAAGCCACCGTAGGCGAAAGACTGCTAATGATGCAATACAGCGGATTTGGCGGTCTTAAATTCGTGCTGTGGACAGTATGAAAAACTCCGTACTGACGGCTTTTTATACACCGCCAAAGGTTATAGATAGACGAGATCATGGTTTTTAAACCGTAGCCTGCTACCTCGGTTCCGGTTTGCCGAATAATATAGTAAAAATCAGTAACAGATTACTTCTATAATTATTTTTTGAATCGCTTCACGATACAATAATTTACTACTTATAGCAATAGTTTGCCCAGCCCGTTTATGTCCAGTTTGTTGATCACATCTTTATTCACATTATTGCCAAAATCGTCGTTTGCTCTAAAGCGGTACATTATTTTTATCACAGACGGCCTGGCACTGGTTGCCGGGTATTTTTTTACATATTCGGGATTAACACGATAGAGATTCAGGCCTTCATTGCCGGTATAGAATTCCGTAAAGTAAAATTGCCCCCAGGTTGATTCTTTGTTCCGTTTACTTATATTGTCATAAGTGGTAAATGTTTTGTTTTCTTTTGCTACTGTCGCAGGTTCAGCCAGCCATTTGGGATCGTTATTGTTCAAAAGGGTTTGTGCATAGGTTTTTTTCTTTTCGTTCGCCTCTTCAATTTCTGCTTTGCCGCCTGGATTTTCGGCTAGCAGGTACGATTTTTCCCTTTCATAAAACTCCAGCAGATCTTGCAAAAATTGCTTCCTGCTTACGGGGATCAAAAACGGGATATCTGTATGGGTAAGATACCGATGGCGATAAATGTAACTGCCGCCGGTCGCTTTTTCAAAATTATTGCCCAGCACAAATCCATATCCCTTACCCGGCCTATTTTCCACGAGCATCACATTGGATGCGATGTTTTCATCAGAGACATCCAAAAAGTCATTCCCGTTGTTGATAGCAGCTACAACTGCTGTATTCCCAAAGGCATAGTAACCGTAAATATTAATGAGCGGCGCAAGAGGGTCCTGTGAATTTTTAGGATTACGAAAAACCGCAGCATTATAGTCAAAACTGAATGCTCTCTCAAAGTCAGGATTGGTCGTTACCCTTAATACATTCAGGTATTCAGTTACAATGCCCAGCTTATGTGTTTGTGTATGGCAAACAAATTTATGGAAGCCCAGATTATAGGTACAGGAACTTACTACTTGCTGATTGTAGTGCCTTTTTGAGTTGAGGTTAAAACTAGCTTTCGCCTGTCCCCCTGTAAAAGCAAGCCCTGGCTTGATCACCGCTTCAAAGGCCGTCATGATTTTCCTGGCATTAGCGATCTCAGCTGCTGTCCAGCCCTCTTTCCCTCCGCCTATTGCTCCGCCAACGTGGGCGTCGAGGAATCTTCCCGGTTCTTTAAGT
>JBCNOR010000459.1:0-4638 GCA_039593785.1 Niabella sp.
GAACAAAAATGAAATTGATACGGCCAATGAGTACCTTGCCAAGTTTGCAAGATTGACCCGGCGGGTTTTGGATGATGCCGGTAAAGACCAGGTGAGCCTGGCGGAGGAAGCGGCTCTTTTAGACGACTACCTGAAGATGGAACAGCTGAGATTTGGGTTTCAATATGGTATTACTATCGATGATCACCTCAGTGAGGATACACAAATTCCGGTAATGCTGTTGCAGCCGCTGGTAGAAAATGCCGTCAAACATGGAATCGTTAATAAGAAGAAAAGCGGTATTATAGAGGTCAGCTTTTCAAAGGCCGGAGAGGATTTAAATTTAACAGTAAGGGATAATGGCGAAGGATTTGACAAGAAAAATCTGGCTTGCGGAAAAGGACTGGAGCTCACCCAAAACCGGGTATCTTTATCTAATACGATTTATAAAAATACGCCATTGAGCTTTGATATTGAACCGACAGCGGTCGGCACTACAGCAACCATTATTCTTAAAAACTGGTTATCATGAACGCGATTATTGTAGATGATGAACCCCATAATATTGAAAACCTGCAAATCCTGTTGCAAAGACACTGTCCCGATGTTGATGTTATTGCCACAGCAGATAGCATCGATCAGGCACTTGATATAATCAATGCACTACAACCCGATGTGGTTTTCCTGGATATCATTTTAGGAAAGCAAACCGGGTTTGATCTGCTGGCTCAATTAACAAGAAGAGACTTTGAAGTAATTTTTGTCACCGCATTTGATCAGTACGGCGTTCGGGCTGTTAAATCTGCCGCATTAGATTATTTGCTGAAACCCGTGGATATAGCCGAATTAAAAGCAGCCGTTGATAAGGCATCAGAAAAAATAAAACAAAAGAAAAAGAATACGCAGCTCGATTTCCTGATGGACTATATCACTCAAAAAGACAAAGCTCCCGCCAAAGTTGCCTTGCCCCTAAGAAACGAAGTAAGATATATTGAAATCAGCAATATTGTACGATGTGAAGCTACCAATTCGTACACATGGTTTTACCTGACCAACAAGGAAAAAATACTGGTATCAAAATCATTAAAAGAGTATGACGACCTGTTCAGCACACAGGGTTTTATCAGGTGCCATCAAAGTCACCTGGTGAACCTGTCATTTGTAAAAAGCCTGCTGAGGGAAGATAGCGGGGTTTTACTCATGCAGGACGGCGAAAAAATACCTATATCGAAAGCTAAGAAGGATATAGTAAAACAGACTTTGTCAAAAAGCTAATTAACGTTATTGAAAAGCTAAAAAGGTTGACAGTTGACAGGCTACCCTTATCAACATATCAACCTTTAAACTAATAAACTTAAAATTATTTCCTGCTGTAATTCGGCGCTTCTCTTGTCACAATTACATCGTGCGGATGACTTTCGTTCATACCTGCATTGGTAATACGCACAAACTGGGCTTTCTTCAGGTCAGCGATGCTTTTGGCTCCGCAATATCCCATACCGGCACGTAACCCACCTACATATTGATAGATCACTTCTTTTAAAGACCCCTTGTAAGCTACACGTCCTTCAATACCTTCCGGTACAAATTTCTTTACATCATCTTCCGGGTCCTGGAAATAACGGTCGCTGCTGCCGGTTGCCATAGCGCCCAGGGAGCCCATACCGCGGTAAGCCTTAAACTTACGACCTTCAAAAATGATGGTTTCACCAGGGCTTTCCTCTGTACCTGCAAATACGCTTCCCATCATTACACAATCGGCTCCTGCAGCTAATGCTTTTACCATATCGCCTGTATAACGGATACCGCCATCAGCAATCAATGGAACTCCTTTTTTAGAAAGGCTTTTAGCAGCTTCCATAATGGCGCTTAATTGTGGCATACCTGCACCGGCTACAATACGCGTAGTACAAATAGAGCCCGGGCCAATACCCACTTTTACCGCATCGGCACCGGCTTCAGCCAAAGCAAGGGCGCCGGCCGCAGTACCTACATTACCTGCAATTACATTTAATTTTTTGAAGTTCTTTTTTACTTTCTTCAGCGCATCAATAACACCTTTTGTATGGCCATGTGCACTATCCAGTACCACCAGGTCAACGCCTACCGCCGTTAATGCACTGATGCGATCTAATACATCTGCCGTAATACCTATGCCTGCGCCTACTAACAACCTGCCAAAAGAATCTTTGATGGCATTGGGGAAGCTGGTTACCTGTAAAATATCGCGGTAAGTAATTAACCCTACCAGTTTGCCCTGCTTGTCTACCACCGGCAGTTTTTCAATTTTATGCCTGCGCAGGATAGTTTCTGCTTTTTTCAGATCGGTGCCCGCAGGAGCAGTAACCAGGTTCTCGCTGGTCATTACTTCTTTAACCTTCCTGGCCGGATCCTGCTCAAAGCGCAGATCGCGATTGGTGAGAATACCTTTGAGTTTATGATTACCATCAATAATAGGAATACCGCCGATCTTATTTTCTTTCATCAGCCTCAACGCATCGCCAATCGTTTCATCTTCCAGAAGGGTAAGCGGATCTAAGATCAAACCACTTTCACTTCTTTTCACTTTACGCACATGGGCAGCCTGCTGCTCAATGCTCATATTTTTATGCAGTATGCCCAATCCGCCTTCACGCGCCATAGCTATTGCCAGTGCCGCTTCGGTTACGGTATCCATCGCTGCGGATAAAATAGGGGTATTTAAAGTAATGTCTTTAGTAAGACGGGTACGTATGTCAACATCTCTTGGTAACACTTCGCTGTAAGCCGGTACCAATAGTACATCGTCAAACGTTAAACCTTCTAATGCTATTTTGGGGGAATTTGCAGTTGCTGCAGGATTATTTCTTGTTGCCATGTGCAAAATTAAGGGAATGGCAATGAACTGGAAAATCGAAAATAAAGAATGCACATAATTCAGCCCGCAAACAACCTTATGGCTTTCATTTTTGTTATTAGTCAGTTGCCCCAGAGCGACAGGCATTTGTCAGGCTTTTGTCCATCTTTTATATAGGCTTTATATTTTCGAACATCTAACCTACATTTGCCGGATAACAATGTGTTGATACACTCTTTTAAGAGTAAAACCTTTAGCATGCAAAGAGATTTAGAAAACAGAAAGCCCCAGGCAACCATCCTTTTTATTTTTGGTGGCAGTGGCGACCTTAACCAACGCAAACTAACTCCAGCCCTGTTCAATTTAAGTATAGATGGACTGATGCCGGAAGAATTTGCCATTATCGGCACCGGTAGAACGGATTATAGTAATGATAAATTCAGGGACCATTTATTGGGTGGTATCAAAGAATTTTCCCGTCGTAAAGAAAATCCGCCCGGCAGCTGGGAAGCTTTTTCCGAACATATTTCCTATTTAAGAATGGATGTGGACCAACCCACTTCCTATGAGCCGATCAAAGAAATTATTGAAAAATATGAAGCAGAGTGGGGCACTTCTGCCGAAGTGATCTTTTACCTGGCTGTGGCGCCGCAGCTGGTGCCTGAAATCACCACCAACCTGCATGGCCTGCAATTAGATAAATCGAAAGATTGCATGCGTATTGTGGTAGAAAAGCCGTTTGGGCATGACCTCAAGAGCTCGAAGGAGTTGAATAAATTGTTGACGGATATGTTTGACGAAAGCCAGATATATCGTATAGACCATTACCTGGGGAAAGATACGGTGCAAAATATCCTCGCGCTTCGTTTTGCCAATGCCCTGTTTGAGCCTTTATGGAACAGTAATTATATCGATCACGTACAGATCACCGCTTCGGAAACAGTAGGTGTGGAAGATCGTGGTGGCTACTATGAACGCTCCGGTGCATTGCGTGATATGGTGCAGAATCACATTCTCCAGTTATTATGCATGGTAGCCATGGAAGCTCCTGTGTCGTTCAATGCCGACGAGATCCGCAACAAAAAATCGGATGTATTGAACGCCATCCGCAAGATCAAAAAAGAAGATGTGCAGAAATACGCCGTTCGTGGTCAATACTCACAGGGATGGATGCAGGGCAAGGAAGAAAAAGCTTACCGCGATGAGAAAGGTGTAAATCCTAATTCGGGTGTTGAAACGTTTGCAGCAGTGAAGTTTTATGTAGATAACTGGCGCTGGCAGGGCGTACCTTTTTATGTGCGTACAGGTAAGTTCTTAAAAGAAAAAACCACGCTGATCACGATACAGTTTAAAGAAGGACCTAAATATGCGTTCCCACCGGAAGCATCTGAAACCTGGCGCTCCAACAGGCTAACCATTAGCATACAGCCTGAAATGGACATCCGCCTGAGGTTCCAGGCCAAACGCCCGGGACAAACCATGTCATTGAATCCGGTGAACATGGTGTTTAGCTATAACGAAACCTTCCAGGAGCCTCAACCCGAAGCTTACGAAACCCTGTTGCTGGATGCCATGATGGGTAACCCTACCCAGTTTATGCGGGGCGACCAGGTAGAAATTGCCTGGGAAGTAATTGAGCCTATACTGGACACATGGGAAAAACGCCCCCCAGTAGACTTCCCCAACTACGCCCCGGGAAGCTGGGGACCAGAAGATGCCGAAGCGCTGATTGCAAAGGACGGCAGAAACTGGATCACCTTACCCCCGGGAAAGAAGGAACACTAATACTTTAATTGTAGCATATTTTAAATGGCGGCGACCTA
>JBCNOR010000046.1:0-14755 GCA_039593785.1 Niabella sp.
TTCTATTAGCTTCCTCGTTTTTCTGGTGCTCGGCGTTCCGGTTTCGTTCGCGCTGGGCCTTTCGTGCGTGCTCACGTACCTGTATTCCTGGGTGGCCTGGGTATTGGTATATCTTCGGTTGCAGCACCCACTTATATTTCTGAAATTTCCACTCCGCAAACCCGCGGGAGATTGGGTGCCATGTACCAGTTCAATATCGTGTTCGGTATATTGATCGCTTTCCTGTCTAATTACTTTTTAAAAGGAGTTGATGGAAATAATGATTGGCGCTGGATGCTGGGGGTAATGGCTATACCATCCCTTATATATACTTTGCTGGTATTTGGCATTCCTGAAAGCCCCCGGTGGTTGGTAGCCCGTAAAAATGATGATAGTGGTGCGCGCAGGGTTTTGCAAACGCTGGGTATTCAAAATGCCGAAGAAGAGATCAACGCCATCAGGCGGGCAGCCGAAGCTGAGTCTCAAAAGAGTGCAGCTTCTTTTTTTAGTTTGCGTTATAACCGCATTCTCTGGCTGGCTTTTTTAATAGCATTCTTCAATCAATGGTCAGGCATCAATTTTATTTTATACTACGCTCCTGAAATACTGGAAAGGGCCGGACTGGCTTCCAAAGATTCGTTACTAAATTCAATAGCGATCGGAGGTACGAACCTGGTGTTTACATTTGTAGGCTTGTACCTTATTGATAGGGCTGGCCGCAAAGCCTTGCTGATATGGGGTTCTATCGGGTATATCATTAGTCTTGGAATGGTAGCCTATGCATTTTATGCACATGCAACACCCGAATTCCTGCTTTCTTTTTTACTGTTATTTATTGCATCACATGCTATCGGGCAGGGTGCTGTAATATGGGTATTTATTTCAGAAATATTTCCCAACCGTATACGGGCTCTTGGACAATCTTTCGGAGCCAGCGTGCATTGGGTGTTTGCAGCGATTATTACCCTGATTACCCCGGTTTTCCTGGATGCGGACAATGGTGTCTTTAAAGATAATCCCTGGCCCATATTTGCTTTTTTTGCTTTTATGATGTTGCTGCAGTTGATTTGGGTGCTTACCAAAGTACCTGAAACCAAAGGTGTTTCGCTGGAAGCGTTGGAAAAGCAGCTGGTAACCGCTGATGAGGTTGGTAAAGATTAGGTACTGCCAACAGAATATGCCGAAGCCTTAAATATCCTGTAACAGAAGTAGCTGGTGCGCCTTCCATTGTTCCTGTTTTTTTACGGTTTTAATCACTATTATTGTAGGTATGAAGATATTGGTGATAGAAGACGAGCCGGAGTTGCTGAGAGTCATCCGCCAGTCCCTGCAAAAAGAACATTTTTTGGTAGAGGAGGCCCCGGACTTCGAAACAGCCATGCGAAAAATTATCGCCTACGATTACGACTGTATCCTGTTGGATATTATGCTTCCCGACGGAAATGGTATGGATATTTTAAAGGAGCTGAAAGCGATGCGAAAAGCTGATAATGTGATCATTATTTCGGCAAACGATTCGTTGGATGACAAAGTTCAGGGCCTGAACCTGGGTGCTGACGACTATCTTACTAAACCGTTTCACATAGCTGAGCTCAATGCCAGGATAAGATCTGTACTTCGAAGAAAAGCTTTCAGTGGCAGGAATATACTGGAACTGGGCAACGTAAAGATCAACCTGGATGAGCGAACCGTAAGTATTGATAATACACTTGTAGCTTTTAACCGAAAAGAGCTGGATGTATTGACTTATTTTATGCTGAATCACAATCGCCTGGTGTTAAAAACCGCATTGGCAGAGCACGTTTGGGGTGCTTATGCCGACGAGGCCAATGATTATGAGTTCCTCTACTCGCAGATCAAAAACCTGAGAAAGAAATTAAACGAGCATGATAGCGGTCTGGAAATAAGAGCCGTATACGGTATCGGCTATAAGATGCAGGTAATATGAAATTACTGAACCATACGTTGCTGTACCTGTCTATTTCTCTTTTAGGCGTTTTAGGGCTCTGGGCAGTTGTGTTTTATTTTTTCATGTTGCAGGAAGTGAAAGAAACGGTTGATGATGGTCTTACCAATTACAAAATGTTTATTGTGCACCGTGCCCAGAGCGATACCTCCATGCTAGGCAGCGACTCCTTTGGTGATAAAAATTACAGGATTAACGAAATATCAGCCGAACAGGCCATCCGGGTATTGGATACTTATAAGGATACATTGATTTACCAGGAACGGCTGGAGCAACATGCGCCGGTACGATTATTAACAACGGCATTTGTGGTAAATGAGAAGTATTATGAATTAAAGATCATATCTGCGGTTATTAATAAAACCGACCTGATCAGAAAGCTCTTTCTCGCTTTGGCAGCTTTGTATGGCGTTATGCTGGCGAGCATACTGGTAGTCAACAATTTTGTTCTAAAAAAAATATGGAAGCCATTTCATTATTTGCTGACGCAGTTAAGAAATTTCAAATTAGGCAATACACCTTTATTTAAACCGGCTAATACAACCGTTAAAGAGTTCAGGGAGTTGAATGATTCTTTGCAATCCCTGCTGCAAAGAAACTCTGATACCTATTTGAGCCAGAAACAGTTTAATGAAAATGCGTCTCACGAATTGCAAACACCGCTGGCCATCAGTATTAATAAGCTGGAGCTGTTAGCGGAAAGAGGAGCATTAACAGATGAAGATGCAGGAACCGTAGGGGAGGTGATACAGGCTCTTGAAAGTCTTAAACGCCTGAATAAAGCGTTGCTGCTGCTGTCTAAAATAGAAAACCAGCAATTTGGAGAAGAGCAACAGGTTCGGTTTAACGATATATTTCATGAGTTGGTGCGGGACTTTGCAGACCTGCTCCGCTTCAGAAAGGTGCAGGTTCAGGTGATGGAGCATGGCAGTTTCGAAAAACAGATGAATCATACACTGGCAGAAATACTCGTAGTGAACCTGCTTAAAAATGCTATCGTGCATAATATACCGGGCGGTACCATATTAATTACTGTATCAGATTCAGGGTTTAGCATGGAAAATACCGGGGCTTCAGAATCATTAGACGAAGAAAAAATGTTTGACCGGTTTTATAAGCGGTCTGCTGAAAGCGGATCTACGGGTTTAGGCCTGGCTATTGTTAAGGCAATTGCAGGTTTGTACGATCTTTCTGCTAATTATTCGTTTGGTGGTGGTAAACATAAGTTTAGTATACAAAACGGGTGACGATATATCGGACAGGCCGGGGGCATTCCCGAAGTTTTCCTGTTTTGGTCTTTTATTTTTGTATTGTAAATAAGATAGGTGTTGAGAACGATTATTCTATTGATATTATTGGTAACGGCTGGTTATTTAAATGCGCAGGAAGTACAGTCCAAAAATGTGCCTTCGATCATCATTAATGCTTTACAGGTAAAGTTTCCAAAAGCTACTGATGTTGTCTGGGAATTGGAAAAAGGATTATATAAAGCGGAATTTGAGATCGGCAGACAGGAATATGAAGTCTGGTTGGAGCATAGTGGCAAGCTGAAACGCTGGAAACAGGATTTCGATAAAGAGAAGCTACCCGGCGTTGTAAAATTATCCATCAAAAAGTCCTTTGATGGATTTGTGCCCTCCAGTGTAGAGAGGCTGCAGGAGGGACGTGGTGTTTTTTATAAGATGAGGTTAACTAAATCAAAGGAGACGCATAAAGTACTATTTACGGAGCATGGGAAGTTATTATCCGACCAGGTTCTTTAGCAAGACTTTTAGTGATACACGCTTGTGAAAACGAAGGCCGTAGCATGATAATATGCCTGCGGCTTTTTAATGAATAGCCAAGGGCCGTAAAAACGGCCCTTCTCATGTAAAACAACAAGAAACAGTAACATTAATATTTAGCTGCAGACAGGCGGCTCACCACAGCGATCAGCCGGTCTACATCTTCGCAGGTATTATAAAATGCCAGTGAAGGCCTTACGGTAGTTTCTACACCCATTCTCCGTAAAATAGGCTGTGCGCAATGATGCCCGGTTCTAACCGCTATCCCTTCCTGGTTGAGTGCTTTGCCTACATCATCATTAGAATAACCTTTTAATGTAAAAGACAGCACACTTGCTTTGTTAGCTGCCGTGCCAATGAGCCTTACGCCGGGAACCTGTTTTAAGTGATGTGTGGCATACTCCAGTAAAGCGTGTTCATAAGCCCCTATATTAGCCATGCCCAGCTGGGTTACATAATCGATGGCCGCGCCAAGGCCAACTGCATCGGCAATATTACCCGTGCCGGCTTCAAAACGGTTCGGTGCTTTGTGATACCTAATCTCTTCAAATGTAACGTCCTGTATCATATTACCACCGCCTTGCCAGGGTTCCGTTTCATTTAAAAGTTCTTCTTTGCCATATACTACACCAATACCTGTTGGCCCGAAAACCTTATGACCTGAGAAAACAAACCAATCGGCATCCAGCGCCTGTACATTTACGGGCATATGGGATACTGATTGAGCGCCGTCTACCAATACCTTCGCACCTGCATTATGAGCCAATGCTACAATCTGTTCGGCCGGGGTAACGGTTCCCAGCGCATTGGATACCTGGGTAAATGCTACCAGTCGTGTACGGGGCGTCAATAGTCTGGCGTACTCATCAAGAAGTATCTGCCCGTCATCATCAACCGGGATTACCTTTAAGGTAAGTCCCTTTTTATCGGCTAATCTTTTCCACGGAACGATATTGGCATGATGCTCCAGGTTGCTAACAATGATTTCATCGCCACTCTTTAAATGCTGCGCGCCCCAGCTTTGGGCAACAAGATTAATGCCCTCCGTAGCGCCGCGAACAAAGATGATCTCGTTAACAGACCGGGCACCCAGGAATTGTTGTACTTTTTTTCTTGCCGCTTCATAGGCATCGGTAGCACGCGCTGCCAGCTCATGTGCCGCACGATGAATATTAGAATTTTCGTGCTGGTAAAAATAGCTGATCCGGTCGATCACCGATTGTGGCTTTTGCGTGGTAGCTGCATTGTCCAGCCAAACCAGGTTTTTGCCGTTGACCTTTTCATTTAAAATGGGAAAATCTTTTTTGATTTTATAAGCATCAAAAGCGTGATGGAATCCCCCCAATGACTGGCTATTAAATTGATGCGGATTATTTTGCAGGAAATAAAACGAAGGTCCTGCCTGGTCAACCGGGTGTTGCAGCGGCTGTAGTGATGTATCTGGCAAAGTATTACTGTTGAGCGCTCCTAATATGGCACTGATATCCGACCAATAAGGTTGCTCATCAATAAATGGTAAAGCAAAAGGATCTGCCTTAGCTGTAGGTTTATCAATACTGGCATCCGGGAAGCTGGTAACCGGCTCTTTCAGGTCGAAATTATTCTGTTGGTGTGTGTACGAGGGAGACGCTCCGCTGCCGGCAACAGAAACAGGTACCTGGCCATTTTGTACTACCTTGTTATTATTGCCCTGGATATAGGAATTATTGCCTGGTGCGTGATCTATATCAGCCCAATTGAAGCCAGGCTTAAAATAATCCTGGTCGGCACCGGGGACGGACGGCGCAGTAATGCCAACGCCAGTCAAAGCCGGTGGTGTTGCTAATGCACCCACAGGCGATGCAGGTGGTTGGGTTGCTTCCTGTGGTACCAGCCCATTCGAAAACGAGCCTAATGGCAGGGTAGATGCCCCGCCGCTTACAGATTGTGCAAGGGCGGTAGCACGGGGATGCTCATAAGGATCCAGGGATATTTCTTTAGGAACATCCTCTGGTAATGCTTTAAAGAGCTGGTTAGCCAAATGCTGCAGCTCTCCAACATCCGGAAGATTATTGGTATTTGTACTCATGATAATTTCCTATTTCAACGTCATCTAATACAGCAATGGCATCGTCCACCAAAACTGCTAAAGAGCAGTATAATGAAACCAGGTAGGAGGCAATAGCTTTCTCGTTAATGCCCATGAAACGAACGGATAACCCGGGAGTCTGTTCTCCCTGTAAGCCGGGTTGAAAAAGGCCTACCACACCCTGGCGGCTCTCACCGGTGCGCAGCAAAATGATCCTGGTTTTTCCGTTTACAATAGGCACTTTATCAGACGGAATTAAGGGGATGCCTCTCCAGGTAATAAACTGGGAGCCAAAAAGAGAAATAGTAGGAGGTGGAACGCCCCGGCGGGTACATTCTCTTCCAAAAGCTGCAATAGCCAATGGATGCAACAGGAAGAATCCCGGCTCTTTCCATACTTTGGCAATTAATTCATCCAAGTCGTCGGGGGTTGGTGCACCCGTGCGTGTTTTAACTCTTTGCTCATCGGTTACACTATGCAATAAACCGTAGTTGGCGTTATTGATCAGCTCGCTTTCCTGTCTTTCTTTAATGGTTTCTATGGCCAGTCTTAATTGCTCCGAGATCTGGTTATAGGGTTTGCTATATAAATCAGAAACCCTGGTATGAACATCCACAATAGTCTGTACCGCTGCCAGGTTGTATTCCCTGGGATTTTCAACATAATCAACAAAGGTCTGCGGCAAAATTTTCTCATCGCGCGAAGAGCAGTCTACCTCTATCTGCGTCGCATTTTTCACTTTGTTCAAGCGGTACACACCCGACTCCACGGGCACCCAGTTTAACAGGCGGGTTAGCCAGCGTGGAGATATGGTAACCATTTGAGGTACGGTACGCGTAGCAATTGCAAGCTGCCGCGCTGCTACGTCGCCAAGGGCAGTTTGTTGTTGGGTTTTTGTTTCAGCCATGATCTAGTTTTTAAAAGTTATCGCACAAATATATTAGAAAAAATAATTAGTCTATTAAAAAAGTAGACTAATTGTCGTTATATCGAAAAATTAATCCCCTCGTCAAAATCGCGGTTAGATCGCACCCGCACTTCACTCTTATGGTATACCAGTGAATAGGGTGGAACCGTTTCTGTAAGCCATACGTTACCGCCAATGATAGAATCGTGGCCTATTACCGTTTGGCCTCCCAGTATAGTAGAGCCCGAATAGATCACTACATTATCTTCAATAGTGGGATGTCTTTTTACATGCGCCTGTGTTTTGGAAACATTTAAGGCGCCTAAAGTAACACCCTGGTATATTTTTACATTATTGCCTATCACACAGGTTTCACCTATTACCACACCCGTACCATGATCGATAAAGAAGGTGGAGCCTATTACAGCACCGGGATTAATATCAATACCGGTAAGACTATGCGCATATTCGGATATAAGCCGGGGGAGCACTGGGATTTTTAATTGGTATAATTCGTGCGAAAAACGGTATACAGCAACGGCATAGAAGCCCGGATAGGCACCCAATATTTCCTCGATTGAATGAGCTGCCGGATCAAATGCCAGTATGTTTTGTGCGTCTTCCTGAAGTTCAATAAAAATGCCGGGTATGCGTTTGAAAAAACGGTCTACGATCTCATCTACATCAGCCAGTACGTTCTCTATGGGTAATAATAATTGTCTTAGTTGCAGCTCCAGGTCCATGATGTCGAGAGGGCCAAATATTTTATCAGAGTGAACCGGGAACAAGTGTGTCAGTAAATGCCGGATCCAGCGCTGCGCGCTGCTTCGGGAGGGTATAGGCTGCAGATCGCCCCTGTATTTTTGATGGATGGCGCTTAAAGTTTCATGCAGTTGTAACCCTTCTATAGCTGGTTTCATAGCTGTCTTCTAAAGATATAACAATTTTATTAATATAATCAATCAAATAATTCTGAAGAAAGATACCTGTCGCCCGTATCGCATACAATACATACAATTACACCGCTATCCAGATCCTCTGCCAGCGTTAATGCTGCATGCACGGCTCCGCCGCTGCTCATGCCGCAAAAAATGCCCTCTTCCCTGGCCAGGCGCTTGGTTAAGGTTTTTGCCTGCCTTTCGGAGACCTCAATGATTTTGTCAATTTTGGATGCATCGAAAATTTGGGGAATATAGGCTTCCGGCCATTTTCTGATACCCGGAATTTGTGCATGATCGGCAGGCTGGCAACCGGCTATAATAATACCCGGATTTTTTTCTTTCAAATATTGAGACACGCCCATAATGGTACCGGTAGTTCCCATAGCTGATACAAAATGCGTAACCTGGCCTCCGGTATCTTTCCATATTTCAGGACCTGTGGTTTGATAATGGATGAGGGGATTGTCGGGGTTCGCAAATTGGTTCAGCATTACATAATCACCGGTAGCCACCAGTTGGTTAGCACGGTCAATGGCGCCCTCCATGGCCCGCCGTTTGGGCGTTAATATAACGGTAGCGCCAAAAGCTTTCATAGCTGCAATGCGCTCTTTGGTGGCGTCTTCAGGCATAACCAATGCCACTTCAATTCCAAACAGGCTGGCCATCAGGGCCAATGCGATGCCAGTGTTTCCGCTGGTGGGTTCAACCAGCTTTTGACCTTTTTGAAGCATTCCTCTTTCCAGCGCTCCTTTGATCATGCCATAGGCCGCACGGTCTTTAACACTGCCCCCGGGGTTATTGCCTTCGAGCTTGCAATAAATTCGTACGCGGGGGTTGGATGGTATATTTTTAAGTTGCACAATAGGGGTGTTCCCCACCTGCAGCAGAATATCTGACATATCGATTATATAATGTTGAAAGTGTTATCAAGCATAGCTGTAAGGCCGTGCATCAACCAGGCCTGCGCTAAGATGCATGGGTTAGTAACGGGCATCTCTTAACAGGCTATAGATGGTTACACGGCCTTTATCAACTATTCGTATCTGTTTTTCAGAACAGTGAAGGAGAATTTTTTCCCTGTTTTGGCAGCTGCATTTTTTACCAGTTCAATTACTTCTAATAAAGCTAAGTTGCCTTTTTTAAGGTATTGCAATGAAATAGCTTCCCTGGTTTGATTTTCTGCCAAATCTCCATGGGGTACGTTTTCCGGTAAAAAATGATTAGATCCTAAAGCTTCGTCTAGTAAAGCAAAGTCCTGCTTGCCCGCATAATGTAATACAATATTTGCTGAAAATAGTGGCATAAAAAAGGTTTTAATGGCTGATGGCCGTGATGTAAAATGTTATAAGAGAAACGTAGATCTGGGTTTTCAAAAAGTGGTATTTTGTTAATGTTGATGTAGAGCCGCCTGGCTACATACCCTGGAAAAGGTAGTTTAACAACAACAGCTGCAAATCTGCATAGATGTAAACAAAATATTCATAAAGCAAATATAGGGGATGTTTTTAGTCTACCAAAACAATAGACTATTATTTTTTTATTTCTTATAAAATAGCAATCTTGCATCTCTTTTTAATAAAACCAGTATTTTTATCTGATGAGCCTGTTAAAGAAAACCGTTTGCTTTATTAGTTTGATATATCTGCTCACCGCTTGCGGCAATTCAGGGGGAAAGCAGGAACATGCAAAAGCAGATTCCAATCATTCCTGTATGAAAGCTCCGTCCCGCTTTGGTACTACAGACTCTTCAGGTGTCAGTTTTGGCGGAGATACCTCCCTTGCCGGGATGGTATTGATACCTGGTGGTGTGTTTGATATGGGAGGGGATAATAACCAGGCAAGCGAAGATGAATATCCAAAACATAAAGTACAGGTAGATCCTTTTTATATGGATGTAACCGAGGTAACGAATGCGCAGTTTAAAAAGTTTGCGGATGCTACAGGTTATATCACTACTGCCGAACGAAAGCCCGATTGGAATGAGATAAAGAAGACATTGCCTCCCGGCACTCCAAAGCCTCCCGACAGTGTACTGGTAGCGGCCTCCCTGGTATTCAGGCAGGCAGATGGTCCGGTTGATCTGAACAATTTCAATCAATGGTGGGGTTGGGTAGAGGGCGCCAGCTGGAGGCATCCCCAGGGACCGGGCAGCAGCATTGAGGGAAAAGATAACTACCCGGTAGTGCAAGTAAGCTGGGATGATGCGCAGGCTTATTGTAAATGGGCCGGTAAGCGATTGCCAACAGAGGCAGAGTGGGAGTTTGCTGCGAGAGGTGGTTTGATCAATAATATCTATCCATGGGGTAACGAGCATGTAAACCAGGGCGCTCCCAAAGCTAATAGCTGGGAAGGTAAATTTCCTTATCTGAACGAAAAGAAAGATGGCTATATAACTGCAGCGCCCGTTAAATCCTTTGCGGCAAACGGCTATGGCTTGTACGATATGGCTGGTAACGTGTGGGAGTGGTGTAGCGACTGGTATCATCACGATTATTACCAGCAGCTGGAAGGGAAGCTGACAGTAAATCCCCAGGGACCCGATAAATCCTACGATCCGCAGGAGCCTTATAATGCCAAGCGAAGCTTACGGGGCGGAAGCTTTTTATGTAACGACTCTTATTGCAGCGGGTATCGTGCAGCACGGCGTATGAAAAGCAGTCCAGATACGGGTTTGGAACATACCGGTTTCAGGTGTGTACGGGATAAGAAATAAGGAGGGCGTTTAGCTTTTTATAATATTGCGCAACTCCTTAAAATAGCCGGCGGCATGTAACATACGGCTGCCATACCAGCTAAACATTTCTCCATTTACCAGCATTACTTTTGAGTGAGGGAGCTGCTCCTGTACTGCAGCAACATCCTCTTCTTTAAAAGGGTAGGGCTCGCTGGAAAGAAATACATATTGAGGCTGCATTTCCCGTAGTTTTTGCAGGGTTATTTCCGGGTACCGGGTTTGCTGATCCGTTATATTTCTGAAGCCGGCCTTTTTCATCATCGAACTAATAAAAGTATCTTTTCCAACAGTCATCCATGGAGATTTCCATATAAGATAGGCGGCTGTTACGGGTTCGTATAAACCGGTGTTTTCAAATAATTGCTGTATCCGGGATATGAGCCTATTAGCGATAGGTGTTTTTTCTGTAAGCGTTCCAATGGTGCCGATCATTTGCAGCGCATCATCAAAGTGGCTGACATCTGTGAGTAATATTTCACTAAAGAGTGATAATTCGTTTACCTGCTCTTTTATGTTTTCTTCCTTGCCGGCAATGATCAGCGTAGGATGAAGCGCTTTTACGGCCGGGATATTGACATTCTTAGTGCCACCCACACGGGGTTTGGTGTGGTACCACTCTTCGGGATGTACACAGAATTTGGTAATCCCTACCGTTTCATCGTTCAGGCCCAGGTAATGCAACAGTTCTGTAATGGATGGAACAAGAGATATAATGCGCATAGCGCCAAATTACTTGGTGGCGGAATAGATACAGCACATGCCAAAAGTAAGCGCTTTGTAGCTCGTTTGTTTAAAGCCTACTTTATCCAGTATTGCTGTAAAGTCTTTGCGTTCAGGAAAAGCTTTGGCCGATTTATTCAGGTACTGGTAAGCCTTTTTGTCCTGCTTAAAAGCTTTGGCAATTTGCGGCGCCACCAGGCTCATATAAAACTGGTAAATATTATTGATAAAAGCCGGCCGGGGCCTGGAAAACTCGATAATGCATAATTGCCCGCCAGGTTTTAAAACCCTGAGCATTTCCGAAAGCCCTTTTTCAAGATGCTCAAAATTACGAACGCCAAATGCAGCCATCGTTACATCAAAGCTGTTATCAGCAAAATGAAGGTTCTCCGAGTCGCCTTTTTCCAGTTGTATCTGGCCGGCTAATCCCAGCTTTTCAATTTTCTTACGGCCTTCTTCCAGCATCTGTGTCGATATATCTACGCCCACTACCTGTTTAGGATCCAGCATTTTGGTAGCCCTGATAGCCATATCGCCGGTGCCGGTAGCAATATCCAGTATATATTGTGGCTGTTTTTTGCGCAGGGAGTTGATGGCTTTTTTACGCCAGCTGACATCTGTCCGGGCAGATAAAAAACGATTCATGAAATCGTATTTTCCTGCTATCTTATCAAACATTTCTGCAACCTGTTCTTTTTTCGTCTTCTCAGATTCGCTAAACGGTATAATGTGATCGTGGGGTTGTGCCGACATGAGCGCAAAGATACGTGTTGATTGGGGAAACCTAAAAGAACAATATCGAAACCAATGAGTGTAATTATTTTGGGTGAAATGCGTATAGCCGAAGCCTTTATAATATCTTAGTAGCGTAATTTAGGTTGCCGATGAAGGAATTTTTTAACAATATAGAACTGGATGAGCTTTCGTCCACCCCAAAATACCTGCAATTGGCCCAATCGGTGATAAAAGCAATTGCATTGGGCAAAATCAAGCATGATGAAGTAATGCCCTCCATTAACGAAATGAGCTTTGAGTTCGATATTTCGAGGGATACAGCCGAAAAATCCTATAAATACCTGAAGAAGCTTGGTGTTTTAGGCTCTGTACCCGGTAAGGGCTATTATGTAAAAACCACCAATGTAAAGAACGATATCAAGGTTTTTTTGCTCTTCAACAAGCTGAGCTCTCATAAAAAAATCATTTACGATTCATTTGTGAAAACGCTGGGAGATAATGCGGTAATCGATTTTTACATCTATAACAACGATTTTAATTTCTTCAAGCGGCTTTTAACGAATGCAGGAAGGCATTATTCGCATTTTGTAATTATTGCCCATTTCCTCGAAAGCGGTGAAAATGCCTACGAAATTTTGAATACCATTCCGAAGGAAAAACTGATCCTCCTGGATAAGCTGGTGCCCGGTGTGAGCGGTGATTTCAGCGCAGTTTATGAGAATTTTGAAAATGATATCTATGGCGCGCTTGAAGAGGCCGTGGGCAGTTTGAAGAAGTACGAGACCTTAAAGATCATTGTCCCTTCTTACACTTATTTTCCTGAAGAGATTACGAAAGGGTTTAAAAGATTTTGTCATGAGTACGCTTTTTCTGCAGAAATCGTGAATGATATTGCCAAAGAAAAGATAGAAAAGGGAACTGCCTATATCAGCTTAATGGAGGATGACCTGGTTACCCTGATTGAGAAAATCAAAGAGTCCAAATTGAAAATCGGGAAAGACATTGGTGTGATCAGCTACAATGAAACCCCTTTAAAAAAGCTGATCCTCCAGGGTATTACTACTTTTTCCACTGATTTTGAGGAGATGGGCCGGCAGGCGGCGTTACTGATTCTGGATGGAAAAAGAAAGAAGATCGAGACCCCGTTTCATTTAAAGCTAAGGCCATCACTTTGATTGGCGCATGCCGGTACTGATTACTCATCAATGATTACTGCTTACTATGTTCTACATTTGCAGTCTGTATGCAAATAATTTCAGCTTCTTATATTAAGAGTAGCGCCAACTATACGCAATGTCCACCCCCCAATAAAGCTGAATATGCTTTTATCGGGAGGAGTAATGTAGGAAAATCTTCGTTGATCAATATGTTGTGTAATATGAAGGGCCTGGCTAAAACATCAGCTGCCCCGGGAAAAACACAATTGATCAATCATTTTGTCATTAACGACCTGGCAAAAGGGAACGTCAAGGCCAAAATAGGGCAGAGCTGGTACCTGGTAGATCTGCCCGGTTATGGTTATGCTAAAGTGTCGCAAAAACAACGCAAAAGCTGGACCTCCATGATCGAGGACTATATCTTAAAACGCACTAACCTGGGCAACCTGTTTGTTTTGATTGATAGCCGCCATGAGCCTCAAAAGATTGACCTGGAGTTTGTAGACCAGCTGGGGGAGTGGCAGGTGCCCTTTGCAATTGTATTCACTAAGGCCGATAAGAATAAACCCGGAGCCACTGTTAACAACGTTCAAAAATTTATCGAAACTTTAAAAAATACCTGGTCTGATTTACCGCCCTATTTTGTTACTTCGGCCACCCGCGGCGATGGGAGAGAGGAGTTGCTGTCATTTATCCATGGATTGAACAAGGAGTTTACTGCGCTGCAGGGTAAGTGATGAAGCACCGGCTTATATAAATACTAATTTGATCATAGTCCGTTTTAAAGTACACCAATGAAATTGCATTTAAAATTGTTTCTTGTTGTTATTGTTACGCTGCTTTTTGTGTCCTGTGTAAAAAATAAACCATTTTTATCTTCCTATTCAGTACCCCCTGTTTTTACATTGGAGAGTAATGACTCTACTGCGCTGGCGCGCGTGATCATGACCTATGGCCTTGCTAACTACCTGTCCAAGTCAACCAATGGTCCTATTGATACTATTATCATAGATTCTTTATGGCTGAATCACGGCCGTCCGTTTACCCCTGCGATGGTTTCTAATTTTGTTTACAGCGATACTATGCTGAATAATATGGCGAGGCGGGTTAGCCTGACCAATACCGGCGATGCAGATTCATTGAAAAGCCTTGCAGATTCGGTGGCTATTCTCAGCCAGTTTCATGGAATTACAGCCGGTAATGGCGTTGCAGGTGTTGGTACGCAAAATAGTCCGGTATCTGCAAAACGTCTTTTTAATGAAAACGGGATGGAAGTGCAGGAAGTATGGTTTAATACGATGTTGGGGGCTAATTTTATGCAAAACGCTTTTGGCAACCTTGCAGGGCCAGGGCAAAATGTAACATTGGCCTGGGACCTGGCTTATAAGTATATGGGCTTCCCCGATGGTTATGATCCCGGTAAAGACTATTACTCGGGAACCGTGCCGCGTAACCGGCCACTTGGTATTGCAGCACTTTTTGCGGGCGTTAAAAACTTGAATGCAGGAGCAAAAATATATGAAGAGTTCAGGCGTGCAAAGGCGGCTGCTATAGCCGGAGATTCGCGTGTGAATGCTATTTCAATTGCAACTATAGCCGTCTATACAGAAGTAACACTGGCGCAAACCGCATTATTTGCTTTGGATAGTGTAAGGCAGATAGCCGACCCCGTTGCAAAATTATCGAAGCCAGCCTTGATCCGCAGCGGACGGCCTTCCTGCAGGCGCGCACGCAGATCCTCGAGCTTGAGGATCTCGTCGGCAC
>JBCNOR010000460.1:0-4620 GCA_039593785.1 Niabella sp.
TTACGGGTGGGGCAAAAACTGCTTTGCCGTAGACCACGCGGGTTTAAGCGTGGCCAATCTTGGAAATGCGTCACAGGTATCTACCTTAATGGGCGGTATGCTTCATGAGCTGGGCCATGGTTTAAATTTACCGCATGATGAAGAGAAATATACTTCTGAAAAACCAACATTGGGAACCAGCCTTATGGGATCGGGCAACAGTACCTTTGGCTACTCGGCAACTTTTTTAAGCTACGGCGATTGTGCAATACTGGATAAGAACGAGGTCTTTCAGCCTGCATCGGGAGGTAGTTTTTATACCAGCAGTTCGGCAAACATAGTACTAAAACAGTTTGATGTAAATACTACGGCCGGCACTATTACTATTAGCGGTAAATATACCAGCTCTCATACAGCCCCACATGCTTTGTTGTATTTTGATCCGGTTACTACCAATAACACCGATCATAATTCGGTACAATGGGCGGTGCCTACTATTAATAATGATAGCTTCAGGGTGGTTTGCAATATCAATGATTTCCGTATCAAGGGCACTATCGATTACAATCTCAATATCCGGTTAATATTGGCCAGCGGAAATTTGCACACAAAATCCTATGCCTTTAAATTTGTGAGTGATATTCCGCAAATCGTAGACACTTTGGTACTGTATCAGAATTGTAGCTATGGAGGCTATAAAGTTTCCCTGCCTTTTGGCTCTTATACTACTGCTGAATTGGTAGCAAAAGGATTAACCGATAACGATGCATCGTCTGTGTCGCTTCCTATCGGTACCACTGCTATACTTTTTGACGGTGACAATTTTTCAGGAACTACTGTTACGCTTGCCGATGGCAGCTCCAGTTGTCTTCAGTCTAACGCATTTAATGATAAACTTTCATCGTTGATATTTGTGCCTGCCAAATCTTCAACTTCGTCTACGGTGAATTTTTATAAGCATTGTTCTTATGGTGGATATAACATAACGCTTGGGATTGGAGGCTATACTACGGCAGACCTGGTAGCGGCCGGCATCACCAATAACGATATTTCTAGCCTGAAAGTACCGGCAGACCTGAAGGTGACATTGTATGATGATGATAATTACAGGGGGGGCACTTATACCGCCACCGGCGCTGTTAATGTATCCTGCCTTCCTGCAAGCTTTAATGATAAAACCAGTTCTCTCATCATTTCAAAAAAATAGCATTAACCAAAGAGCCTGTTGAAGCTGCAGTAGTAAGTGATACTGGTAAAAGGCGGCTGCTGCAGTTAAACAGGCTCTGATTATATAGTTTTTTTAAAATCCGGGCGCGAAAAAGACAATGTAAAATGTGCGTAGGATTATTCAAATAGATAAGTGTTTATGAAAAAAGTATGTTTTTTTGCGTTGTTGGTAATTGCTCAATTGAGTGAGTTTGATGTAATGGCTCAAAAGAAGGAAAATGTTGATATGGCAAAGCTGGTAAAAGATAACTTCGCTTTTGCCGACTCTCAGTACAGGTACATGATGAAGCAGGTGCCGCAGGACAAAATGCCCCAGTCTTACGACGAGAAGAATAAAAAATTTATAGCTTACCAGCGTACCTGGTGGTGTACCGGTTTCTATCCCGGATCTCTCTGGTATATTTATGAGCAAACCGGCGACCCGGTTATTAGAAGCGAGGCTGAACGGACTTTGAAAGTAATTGAGCCTAATAAAACCTACACCGGTAACCACGACCTGGGTTTTATGATGTACTGCAGTTTTGGCAACGCATATCGTATAACCAAGAATGAAACTTACAAAGATATTATTATCCAGTCTGCAGCGGCATTGGCAAGCCGGTACCGGCCGTCTGCAAAAGTGATACAGTCATGGAATACCAACCAGTATTTTAAAGGCCCTGTAATTATAGATAATATGATGAACCTGGAGCTCCTGTACTGGACAAGCCTTAACGGGGGCGATGCAAAATATAAAGACATTGCAGTAACCCACTCCAATACAACACTTCAACATCATTTCAGACCTGATTTCAGTTCTTATCATGTTATAGACTATAACATGGAAACGGGTGCTGTTATTCGCAAAGCTACCTGGCAGGGTGCAGCCGACTGCTCGGCATGGTCGCGCGGACAAGGATGGGGATTATATGGCTATGTAATGATGTATCGTTTCTCAAAAGACCGGCGTTACCTCGATCATGCAAGGAAAATAGCCGGCTTTATACTCAATCATCCTAACCTGCCTCAGGACAAAATACCTTATTGGGACTTTGATGCGCCTTATATTCCTCATGCGAAAAGAGACGCTTCTGCGGGCGCCGTGATTGCTTCGGCCTTACTAGAGCTGGGCCAATACACCAAAGGAGCGGAAAGAGACAGCTATATTAGTAATGCAAAGGAAATGATCGTATCGTTATCAGGCGAAAAATATAAGGCCCGGGTGGGCGAGAACGGTGGCTTTTTGTTGAAGCACAGCACCGGCGCTTTGCCGTCTAATTCAGAGGTGGACGTGCCATTGATTTATGCCGATTATTATTATCTTGAAGCGCTGAAACGCTATAAAGACTGGTACTTATAACTATTCCGGCCATTAAGCTCAATCATAAATAATTAAGATGAAAAGAACTTTTTTAAAAATAGCGGCTACCTTACTGATTGTTGTTTCTTATGCAGGTGCGCAGGCTCAATCATGGACGGGCCCTAAAGAAAAACCGAAAACCCGGATAGAGTTAAAGTATGGCCCGCTAAACCCGGGAAAGCGTACCGATGCCGACATGCAGCGGTTTCGGGAATATGGCCTCGGACAGTTTATACATTGGGGTGTTTACGCTATTGCAGGGGGGGAATGGAATGGCGTAAAGGCGGCTACTGCTTCCGAATGGATAAGGGTATGGTCGGGCAATACCGCACCTCCCAACTGGCAACAGACCTACGATAATCTCTATAAGCAGTTCAATCCTAAAAATTTTGATGCGAAACGGTGGGCCAGCCAGGCAAAGCAAATGGGTGCCCGTTATATGATCATCACCACCAAGCATCATGATGGCTTTTGCTTATGGCCCAGTAAGTATACCAGCTATACTATTGCACAAACACCTTATAAAAAAGATATCATCAAACAATTGGTAGATGCATATAGCGCCGAAGGAATTGATGTGTATCTTTATTTTTCAATCATCGACTGGAATAATAAAGATTACAGAACTTCTGCACCTAAAACAGAAGCAGAAAAAGAATCCTATAATCGTTTTCTGACTTTTACACGCAACCAACTATTTGAATTGATGGATAACTACCCTCAGATGAAAGGGTTTTGGTTCGACGGTACCTGGGACAAATCCTGGATTGATGCATACCAGTACACCTACCAGCTTGAAAAGGACCTGAGGGCGGCCCATCCGGGCCTGATCATAGGCAGCCGTTTTAGAAATGATGAATATGGGAAAAGACATTTTGACTCAAACGGAGATCTGCTGGGCGACTATGAACAGGGATGGGAGCGAAAGCTGCCTGCAAAATACGAGTGGTTAAATGGTAACGACTGGGATTGTGTGATGACCATACCGCCTAATGGATGGGGATATATCAAAGACTGGTCGCAATTTTATACTAAAACGGCTTACGATCTGCTTGATATGCTGATGCAATCTGTATCAATGGGCGGCAATTTTGTATTAAACTTCGGACCTGATGGCAACGGGCAAATGCATACAGGCGAAAACAAGCTGGCTAAAGAAATAGGCGACTGGATGAAATGGAACAGTGAAGCTGTATATGGTGTTACCCATGCGCCCTTAGAACCGTCTCCCTACGGCTACTACACACAAAAAGGAACTGCTTTGTACCTAACGGTTTTTAATCGCCCTGTTAACAACCTGGTAAGGATAAAAATTCCGAGAACAGCTACCCATATACCAACGCGGGCGGGTTTGTTGGCAAGTAAGGCCGCTTTAAAAATGAAGTTTACCAATATTGGTATCGATCTTGATAAAAATGTTTATTTTGATATCTCGCTTCCGGCCGATTTTATCAGTAAAGACCCGTTTGT
This sequence comes from Niabella sp., assembly GCA_039593785.1. GTDB lineage: Bacteria > Bacteroidota > Bacteroidia > Chitinophagales > Chitinophagaceae > Niabella. The sequence goes on from JBCNOR010000460.1 coordinate 4,016, forward strand.
AATTAGAATAGATACAAAGCCGGGAAAGATAGATGCCAGGGAGTTGGAAAAAGCCCATATGTAGCAGCAGTTGAGTGCATGTCGTTTTTATTACTTTATTTTTAAATCACCAGAATGAAAAAATTGCCTGTTGTACTGGTTAAGCTAAAACTGGTTCTTATATTCCTTTTTATTCAATATGCGGGTAGCGCTCAATCATCTGCGCCAACCTGGGCGCGCGAAACGGCTGCTGATAAAGAGAAGCGAATGCAATGGTGGACACATGACCGTTTCGGAATGTTTATTCACTGGGGCCTGTATGCATTACCCGCCCGCCACGAATGGGTACAAAACAGGGAGCGCATTACTCCTGAAAACTACAGAAAGTATTTTGATTATTTTAATCCGGATATGTTTGATCCTGCGCAATGGGCCAAAGAAGCCAAAGCAGCGGGAATGAAATATGTAGTGCTGACTACCAAGCACCATGAAGGATTCTGCTTGTGGGACAGTAAATTTACCGACTATAAAGTTACCAACACTCCCTATAAGAGAGACCTGCTGAAATCTTTTGTTGATGCATTCAGGGCGGAAGGAATACGTATCGGGTTTTATTATTCCCTAAT
>JBCNOR010000461.1:0-4605 GCA_039593785.1 Niabella sp.
CTTCTCACTTCGGCGGCATTGGTATTGATAATGACACCAGGTCTGGCTTTTTTCTATGGTGGCATGGTGAAAAAGAAGAATGTGATTTCGACAATGTTACAAAGTTTTATCTGCATGGCAATCGTATCTGTAATATGGGTGGTTTTTGGTTTTAGCCTTGCATTTGGTGAAGATATTGGTGGCTTTATCGGTAATCCTTCCACTTTCATGTTTATGAACGGGGTACTGGATGGTAAACCATGGTCCCTGGCACCAACTGTTCCTTTAGCTGTGTTTGCCTTTTTCCAGTTGAAATTTGCAATCATCACTCCGGCTCTTGTAACAGGTGCTTTTTCTGAGCGGGTACGTTTCACCTCCTATATTTTATTTATCTGTTTGTTTTTTATATTTATCTATGCGCCGTTAGCCCATATGACATGGCATCCGGATGGTCTTTTATTTAAGCTGGGCGTATTGGATTTTGCAGGCGGAACAGTAGTGCATATGAGTGCCGGTGTAGCTGCTTTGGCCAGTGCGATCTATTTACGTAAGAGAAGCGATCAGGAAATGAAGCCGGCTCGTATTACCTATGTACTGTTAGGTACCGGTTTACTTTGGTTTGGATGGTTTGGCTTTAATGGTGGATCTGCAATGGGAGCAAATAATTTAGCAGCTATTGCTTTGGCTACAACAGCCGTGGCTTCGGGTGCTGCTGCTTTTGCATGGATCATTTTCGATGCGTTAAGAGGTAAAAAGCCTTCAGCTATGGGTACCAGTATCGGTGCAGTGGTTGGCTTGGTTGCTATTACCCCTGCAGCCGGTTTTGTAAGCCTGCCACATGCTTTGGTGATTGGTGTTGTTGCTTCGCTCGTTAGCAATTTAATGGTAGAATGGAGAACAAGAACAAGCATAGACGATACTTTGGATGTATTTCCTTGTCACGGTGTGGGTGGTTTAGTGGGTATGATCCTTACCGGCGTATTTGCCAGCCCCGGCATTAATTCAGCCGTAGCAGACAAAGGTTTGTTTTTTGGCGAAACCAAGCTGTTCACTACCCACGTTTTGGTAGCCCTGGCGGTTTTGGTTGGCGTGTTTATTATGGCTATGATCATTTTAAAAATAACAGATCTGGTTACTCCATTACGTGTTAGTGAAGAAGAAGAAGCTGAAGGGTTAGATGTAAGCCAGTTGGGAGAAACATTGTAAGTATTTTTGAGGTTACACATAAACGGTGCAAGCAGGTAAAACTGTTTGCACTTTTTTATTGGAGTCACCGGACGCAGTTGTTGGCTCTTTCTTTTATTCAGCCACTGGACTTTTGGTTTTATTTTATTATTTTTCATAAAAATTAATGCTAATGAAGAAATGGCTTCTAGGGGCCGGGCTCTTATTGGGTTGGGCGGGGCTTAGCGCACAGGTTACCTATCCTGTAAATGGTATTGCGGATGAACGCAGCCGTTCCTATGCCTTCACGAATGCTACTATTATTAAGAACAGCAGCACGTCATTGCCCAATGCTACTTTGGTCATAAAGGATGGTATAATAGTATCCGTAGGAGCGGCTACCATTCCACAGGGAACAGTAGTTATTGATTGTAAAGGACAGTTTATCTATCCTTCATTCGTGGACATTTATAGCGACTATGGTATTGCCATTCCACAAAGAGCAGGCGGCGAGGGCTCTTTTTTTGGTCCGCAGCAGCTGTCTACTAATACCAGGGGGCCTTTTAACTGGAACCAGGCGATTAAAAGCGAAATAAACGGCTATGACCTTTTTATTACAGATGCCAGGAAGGCAGAGACTTTGCGGGAACAGGGTTTTGGAGCAGTAGTATCCCATCAAAAAGATGGTATTGCCAGGGGTACCGGTGTAGCTGCTGTATTATCCGATCGTAGAGAGAACCTGAATATTCTAAAGGACAGGGCTGCAGCATTTTATTCTTTTAATAAAGGAACGTCCACCCAATCTTATCCAACTTCTATGATGGGGAGCGTGGCATTGCTGAGGCAAACTTTTATTGATGCCGATTGGTATGCAAAAAATAAACCGGCCAGGGAAGGTGTTAATAAATCATTGGAAGCCTGGAATGCCAATAAAGTATTACCCCAGGTATTTGAAGCCGGGGACAAATGGGGCGATTTACGTGCCGACAGGATTGGGGATGAATTTGGAGTACAGTTTATCATCAAGGCAGGCGATAATGAGTACCAGCGCATAAAAGAAATAGCTGCTACCAAAGCTGCTTACATTCTTTCATTGAACTACCCCGAAACACAGAATATCGAAGACCCGATGGATGCACGGTTTGTTTCGGTAAGTGATATGGCGCACTGGGAACTGGCGCCCGGCAATGCCGCTGCTTTTGAAAAAGCGGGTATTCCATTTGTAATTACTGCATCTGATCTGAAAGATATAAAGAGCTTTTGGCCTTCGCTGAGAAAAGCCATTACTTATGGGTTAACGCCGAAGGCTGCATTGGCCGCCTTAACAACAGTACCTGCCTCGCTTATGAAGATAGATGATAAAGTAGGTAGTATTGAGGCCGGAAAAGTGGCTAACTTTTTAATTACGACAGGCGATATTTTTTCTGAAAAAACCAGCATTGTAGAGAATTGGGTGAGCGGCGAACGTTATGATGTAAAAGCCAAAGCGAGCAAAGAGCAGGCAGGGCAGTATAAATTATCCGTCACGGGTGTCACAGGCGTTACCGACTATGTTTTAGATGTTAAAAACAATAGCCAGGCTAATCTTATAGGAAAAGATACACTAACTACGAGGTTTAAATCAGATGGCACATTGGTTTCAATAAATTTTTCATTGAAGCCCTCGGGTAAACCATCCACTGCAGAGAAAAAAGATTCTACTTTTTCTGCGGCCCAGGCAGGATTTTTATACAGATTAAGCGGAGTGGACTATGGTAAAACCTGGCAGGGAGTAGGCTCTGATAATAACGGGCAACCGGCTACCTGGATTGCTACATTGACAAAAGAAAACTCCCTAAAAAAAGATACCGCAAAAGCAAAAACCGACAAGGGGTTGGCTAAAGTGAATTTTCCCTTTTCACCTTATGGGAACGAGCAGGTTCCGGTTGCCGAAAATATACTGATCAAAAATGCCACAGTATGGACGAATGAAAAAGAAGGCAGGCTGGAAAATGCAGACGTATTATTGAAAGATGGAAAGATAGCAGCTGTGGGAAAGAATATTGCTGCAGGCGGCGCTAAAACTATAGATGGTACCGGTAAGTTTTTAACCCCTGGTATTATTGATGAGCATTCGCATATTGCAGCTTTTTCAATAAATGAAGGAGCGCAATCGGTAACTTCCGAAGTCAGGGTAGGAGATAACTTAAATCCTGACGATATTAATATATATAGACAGCTAGGCGGCGGTGTTACCACCTCTCACATACTGCATGGGTCTGCCAACACTATCGGAGGCCAAACGCAGTTGATCAAACTAAGGTGGGGCGCAGATGATGAAGGGCTAAAGTTTAAGGGGGCTGATCCTTTTATAAAATTTGCTTTGGGTGAGAATGTGAAAAGAACAGCACAATCGCAGGGCAATATCCGTTTTCCGGATACCCGTATGGGTGTGCAGTCTGTATTGGCCGATGCTTTTCAACGGGCAAAAGATTATGAGGCCAAAATAAAAGCCGGTGATAAAACCGTTCGCAGGGACCTTGAGCTGGATGCGCTGGTAGAGATATTAAATAATAAACGATTCATTACCTGTCATAGTTATGTACAAAGCGAAATACTGGCTTTATTATCCACCGCAGATGAATACGGGTTCAGGGTGAATACACTGACTCATATTCTGGAAGGATACAAGGTAGCAGATGCTATTCAAAAGCATGGATCTAACGTTTCTACTTTCTCTGACTGGTGGGCTTATAAAACAGAAGTGCAGGATGCTATTCCGTTCAATGCAGCTATTATGCATCAAATGGGTTTAAATGTTTGTATCAATAGTGACGATGCTGAAATGGCCCGCCGTTTAAACCAGGAGGCAGCCAAAGTAGTAAAGTATGGTGGGGTGAGTGAAGAGGATGCCTTTAAGATGGTGACGTTGAATCCGGCTAAAGCACTTCATATCGATAGCCGCGTTGGAAGTATCAAAGTGGGCAAGGATGCGGATGTGGTATTATGGGATCAAAACCCGCTAAGCGTATATGCAAAAGCATTGTATACGATAGTGGATGGTACGATCTATTTTGATCGTGAAAAAGACATGGAACAAAGGAAATATATAAGTGCCGAAAGGAACAGGCTGGTACAAAAAATGTTAGCCGACGCCAGAGGAGGCTCGGCTACTGTTCCGGTAAAACCTACGGCCCAGGTTATTTTGCATTGCGAGGATAATGAACAGCACACAGGCATCCTGGAAATTGATTCTTACGAAGAAAAACTGTAAACTATGCTAAAGAAATTTATAATACTTGCTTTATTTATTGGTGCTGGTAATGGTTTGCAGGCACAGGACAATGTATACCCGGCAGGTTCGCAAAAGGGTACCCTGGTTATAAAAAACGGTAATATTTATACGGCCACCCGCAACGTGATCAACAACGGTACTATTGTACCCCAGCGCCTCCATCATGCGCGCGCCGTGGGTTTCCACGG
>JBCNOR010000462.1:0-4597 GCA_039593785.1 Niabella sp.
TAAAGAGCTATGGGCTGATTGTTACCAATAACCATGTGGTAGCCAGTAACCCGGAGGTAACCATTGCCGGCAAAACCTTTGACAAGACTTTATCAAGGGTATGGTATACCGATAGCCAGCATGATCTGGCTTTCCTGGAACCGCCTGCAGAAGCCGAACTGCCTGAAATTATCCTGGGCGATTATGAGGCCATGAAGGACGGCGATAATGTGATAGCTATAGGCCACCCTTATGGTTTGAACTATTCTGCCACGCAGGGCGTGATCTCCAAAGTAGATCGCATTCGCGACGGTGAAAAATACATACAGATAGATGCGGCGATCAACCCGGGTAACAGTGGCGGACCATTGGTAAACTATGCGGGTGAAGTAATTGGCGTCAATTCTTTTATTATCAAGGGTGGCGACAACCTAGGCTTTGCGTTGCCGGTGAGCACATTAAAGGAGGCGCTCGACCTGTATGTACCTCATGCAGGCCATGCTGCAACCCGCTGCTCCAATTGTGATTACCTGGTTACAGCGGAAACGATCGATAATAATAAATATTGTCCCAGCTGCGGATCGGAAGTAAAACTACCTCAACTCCCGGAGAAAGAAGTGGAGCTGATGGGTGTAGCTAAAATAATTGAGGACATCTTAAAAGAATTGGGTAAGGATGTGCGGCTGGCCAGGGATGGCGCTAATATGTGGAGTGTAAAAGCAGGATCTGCCAAAGTTAAGATCAGCTATAACCCGGAAAATTATTTTGTAGCGGGAGATGCTTACCTGTGCCAGATGCCTTTGGATGCGCAGAAGATCAAACCCCTGTACCAGTTTTTGTTGCAGGAGAACAATAAACCAAGTGGGCTCGTATTAAGCTGTGTAAAAAATAATATTGTGTTAAGCCGGTTGATATACGACCTGGATATGACAAAGGAAACGGGCGTTGCCGAATTCAAAAACTTATTTGAGCAGGCAGACCATTACGATGATTATTTAAAAGATGAGTTTGGCTGTATAGCCAGGCTGGAAGAGGTTTAGCCAGATAAATGGATGAAAAGCCGCAGATATCGAAGCAGCATCTGACAAAAGATCAGGCTTTACAAAAGCTGCGGCATTATTGTGCCTATGCCGAACGTTGCCATAGTGATGTTGTAAGTAAATTATACGACCTGGGTGTTTGGAAAAAGGAGCATGATGAAATTGTTGCAACACTTATAGAGGAGAACTATTTAAATGAAGAGCGCTTTGCCAAATCCTTTGCCGGCGGGCATTTCAGAAGCAAACAGTGGGGCAAAAATAAAATTGTGCAGGCGCTGAAACAGAAAGGAGTAAGCGCATATTGTATCAAAGCAGGTTTGAAGGAAATTGACGAAGATGATTATGAGCAGACACTTCAAAAGCTGTTTACCCAGAAATGGGAAAGCCTTAAAGGAACTTCCAACCGGTTTGCTAAAATGAAAAAAACAACCGACTACCTTTTACAGAAAGGTTTTGAATCTCATTTAATCCATCGATTATTTAACGCGTCAACTGATTAATATGAAAGATGCCTTAACAGTAACACTGGTGCAAACGGAATTGGTTTGGGAAGATAAAGCCGCTAACCTTCAGATGCTGGAAGAAAAAATAAAAGGTATTCCTGATAAAACCGAGATCGTGGTATTGCCCGAAATGTTCTCTACAGGTTTCAGCATGAAGCCGGAGTCGCTCGCCGAAACCATGGAAGGGCCTTCAATAGAATGGATGAAGCGTATATCTGCTGAGCAGCGTAAAATAATCACGGGCAGCCTTATTATTAAGGAGGTAGCAGATAACGGGGATGAAACCTATTTTAACCGGTTGATATGGATGCTGCCCAACGGTCAGTTGGGCATTTATAACAAACGCCATTTATTTGCATATGCCCAGGAGCATGATCATTATACCGCGGGCGAAAAGCGCCTCATTGCTTCGGTTAAAGACTGGAAGATTAATCTGCAGGTATGTTATGACCTGCGTTTTCCCGTTTGGGCAAGGCAGGTGCCCCAAACAGCCGGCGAAAACTGGCGTGGCTTATATGATGTTTTGATTTATGTAGCCAACTGGCCCGAGAGGAGAAGCCATGCCTGGAAAACACTGTTGCAGGCCCGTGCTATAGAGAACCAATGCTATGTGATAGGCGTAAACCGTGTTGGCTCGGATGGCAATGAAATTTACCATAGCGGCGATAGCATGGTGGTTGATCCGTTAGGAGAAGTATTATATCATAAAAAAGATGAGGAAGACACCTTCACTATTACACTCGACAAAAACCACCTGAATGAAGTGCGTAACCGTTTTCCTTTTTGGGAAGACGCGGATGAGTTTAAAATTTTCTGATACCTAAGTTTCAAATGTATTGGTAATTGATGTATATTTGGTTTGTGAATAAAACCAGTTTATACAAAGGTTGCCTGGAGCCCATTATATTGAAGCTCCTGGATGATAATGGCCGTATGTATGGCTATGAAATAACACAGAAAGTAAAGGAAGCTACTGCGGGGGAATTGTATATTACCGAAGGAGCGTTATATCCATTGTTGCACAGGCTGGAAGCAGAAGGAGTGTTAGAAGTAGAAATGGAACATATTGGCAACCGTGTGCGTAAATATTATTCGCTTACCAGGGCGGGTAAAAAAGAAAAACAAAAAGCAGTAGCAGAGTTAGAGAATTTCAAAAATACCTTACAATTATTGCTAAATCCTAAACTTGCGTAAATGCTTACCGATCAGCAAATAGAATATTTGTATACATTCTGCGAAAAGAAAGGTGTGCGTTATTATGATCTGCAGTCAGAGCTCGTAGATCACCTAACGGAATCAATTGAAGAAAAGCAAAAGATAAATGCTGAACTGAGTTTTGAAGACGCGTTAACGCATGCTTACGGGGAATTTGGCATTAGTGGTTTTTCCCGCGTCATCGCTGAACGGGAGGAAGCTCTATGGAAAAGCTGCTACAGGTCGCGCTGGGCTTACTTCAGGAAATATTTTACCTACCCCAAATTGCTGATCACTTTTTTCATCTGCCTCGTCTTAAATATTTCACCCTTTGTTTTTAAAATAAATGAGCTTGAAAGCTACTATTCTGCCATTACAATATCGGCAGGGATTTTTGGATTGGTCTTATGGTTATCCACTTTCCAGTCATTTAAAAAGCCATCCAAAAAACTAATGGTGCTCAACCATTACAGAAGGGGTTTCAACATCTGGGGAATCGCTATCCAGGCTCCTAACCTGTATTTTTGGGTCTTACGTGAGTGGAACGTTGACCTTGCCGGCAATTTATGGCACCATGTTTTACTATGCTGTTTTGTCGCAACCATGATCATATTAAGCCTGGCAGAGTATGATGCGTATAAAAAAATCTACATCAATCTAAGCAAACAATATCCTTCAGCATTTACTTCGGCCGGTTAAATTCTTTTATCAGCTCCAGCGCCTTCTTCATTTTGGCGTCAGTACCTTTTCGTATGCTTTCGGGTGTTGCGCTTACATATACATCCGGCTCAACGCCCCTCCCGTTTTGGGGAATGTTTTTATCAATTACCAGCCTGAATAAGGGCAACCTGAATCGCACTTTGGTATAGGGCAATGTTACATCCGGAATGATCATTGCCGTATTGCCGTAAGCCGCTCCTCCCGATGGTTCGCCAACAATAGTGACGTTGGGCTGATTACGCAAGGCGTTTAAAACCAAAACACTTGCTGAATAAGTATAGCCACCGGTTAAGATATAAATATGACCATGGTAATGGTTTCTTTTACGGGGACTGTAGTACCTGTTTTCAAGATGACGGAAATGATACTGATTGGCTTTTTTTCTCGTAGCAATCAGCATAAAGATAGTTTCAGTAAAATTGTTTTTAATGAAACGACCATACTTAAAAGAAGGTTTTTTCGCATAAATAGAGTCACCGGTTTTAAAGGGCTTATTAGCGAGGTAACGTGTTAACAAGGTTGAATGGCTGATCCTTCCGCCACCATTTAACCTCAGGTCTATTACCAGGTTGTTGATCCCCGAATCCCCCAGCATTTGAAATGAATTCCGGAAAAACCGCTTCAACCCCGGGCTGCCCGAAAAAGTGTTTAGCTCCATAACAGCATAACCTTCCTTAGCAGAAAGCTGCAGGTTGCGTTGTTCTTTCAACTTTTCAGCTTTTGACTTCCTGTCCTTGCCAGCCGGTTTATTCTTTTTCTTAAATATACTGTCCTTAGGCACAGCAAGAGGTTGTATAATGGTTTGCCGGGCCCGGTTCAGGCTGTCCTTATAGGCGACACGAAATGTTTTCGGCCAGCCAAAAACGCCGGTATACAATGATGCAAAATAGCTGGTTCCACTTAGTAGCTGGCTTTTTGCAACCATGTTGTTACCGTCTGCAGGAATAAAACGGAGCAGGGTATCAATGATCTGTTTGGATGATATACCGTTTATAGAGTCAATCATATCACCACGTAACAACGGTGTGTTTTTAACGGGAGCCGTTAATACAATCGTGTCGTTCCAGGTTTTAACATTAAGTGGAAAGCTGCGTTTACTAGCCAGCGTATCAAAATACTTCTGGTAGCTTCGGGAGGCTCTGACAGATGTGTGTCCACATT
>JBCNOR010000463.1:0-4591 GCA_039593785.1 Niabella sp.
GAAGGGTTTAATCCTGCTGATCAACACCTGCAAAAAATACTGGCGCTTACAGCAGAATATGTAGGTTTTCCGCGGCAACTGGGACAACATACCGGCGGCTTTGTTATTACACAGGGCAATCTGGCAGAGCTCTGTCCCATCCTCAATGCCCGCATGGAAAACCGCACCTGTATTGAATGGAATAAAGATGATATTGAAGCACTGGGCTTTTTAAAAGTAGATGTGCTGGCACTGGGAATGCTTACCTGCATTCGTAAGGCATTCGACCTGGCTAAAGACCATCATGGTAAAAAATTTACACTGGCCAATATTCCACCTGATGACAAGCCTGTTTATGAAATGATCAGCAATGCCGATACCATCGGGGTATTCCAGATTGAAAGCCGCGCGCAGATGACTATGCTTCCCAGGCTACGTCCTGAAAATTTTTATGACCTGGCAATAGAAGTGGCCATTGTAAGACCGGGCCCTATACAAGGTAATATGGTGCATCCTTATTTAAAAAGAAGGCAAAACCCCAAACTGGTTGAATATCCTTCGGAAGCATTAAAAGGCATACTTGAAAGAACCCTGGGTGTTCCCTTATTCCAGGAGCAAGCTATGGAGATCGCAATAGTTGGCGCAGGGTTTACACCAGCACAGGCAGATGGTTTAAGACGCAGCATGGCTACGTTTAAGGCCAAAGGAAAGGTGAGTGATTATGAAAAAATGCTGATTGAAGGAATGCTAAAAAAGGATTATACCGAAGAGTTTGCCCGCCGCATTTTTAAACAGCTGGAAGGATTTGGAAGCTATGGATTCCCCGAGAGCCACGCGATAAGCTTTGCTTTACTGGTATATGTTTCGGCCTGGTTAAAATGGTACTATCCCGATGTATTTGCCTGCGCCTTACTGAATAGTTTACCCATGGGGTTTTATCAACCCGCCCAGCTGGTGATCGATGCCCAAAAACATGGCGTTACGGTAAAGCCGGTAGATATTAATTACTCGAACTGGGATCATAGCCTGGAGGAAAAACAAGGTAAGTTCTGTGTACTACGCCTGGGCTTCAGGCAGGTAAAGGGTTTGAATGCCGAAGAAATGGAGATACTTATCAACACACGAAAGCCAGGTGCTATTACCAGTATTATCACATTAAAAAATGCAGGACTCAACGTTTCGGCATTAGAAAGACTGGCAGATGCGGATGCATTCAGAAGTCTGGGCCTGGATAGAAGACAGGCGTTATGGGAAGTATCTTCTTTAAGTGATAGTGCCACGGGTATGTTTAAGGGCCAATTCTCACCTGATCCCCACGAACAGGCAGTACAACTACCCCTGATGACCGTACCCGAACATGTAATGCAGGATTACAGTGTTACCGGTCTTTCGGTAAAAGCGCACCCGGTAAGCTTTTTGCGCGAGAAGCTCAACTCCTTGCGCATTGTAAACACCAGCCAACTGCATACGATGGAGAATGGAGCTGCAGTACAGGTAGCCGGGTTGGTATTGGTAAGGCAAAGACCCGGTACTGCCAGCGGTATTTGTTTTATCACTATTGAAGATGAAACCGGCACTGCCAACCTGGTCGTTTTCAAACAGGTATTCGACCAGTTCAGGAAAGAAATTTTAAGATCAAAACTATTGATGGTATCGGGCACCGTTCAAAGAGAAGGCCAGGTAATACATGTGGTGGCGGGTAGTTTTTATAACCTTTCGGGTTTATTTACCAACCTCGTACTGCCCCGTTTAGAGGGAAGAAATTTGTTAGGTCCTTATGGCCATGACCCCAACAAGAATACTAACGAAACCCAGGCGGCATCCAAAGTATTTCATGATGGCAGGAATTTTAAGTAAGAACGGAGAGATCAATGCTGGTTTTTACGCTCGTTGCAGGTGTTATCCCTGCAAACTACATCGCTTGTGGCCTCTATCGTTTTTCGCCGTTGCAGGTGTTATCACCTGCAAACAACAACATTGCTTGCGGCCTCTATCGTTTCCTGATAGTGGTTGGAGAAAACTCCAACCACGGCGAAAAAGTTTTACTCGTAAGAAGCAATTTTATAGATTTACATGAATCTTATATTGTTTTGAACAAACCTAAACTTATTAATAGCCGGACCGTTTTCGTAAGTACCGTGATCGTCATCCCGGTGCTCACGTTGATCGTTTATTTATCAGGTTTGCAAAGTCATCGGTCGCTTTATCTGAACTCGTTGATCTCCACAACAATTCTCTCGTTAACATTTTTCATTTTTATTACTACAGGTTTATATAACGGCTGGAAATTAAAAGATAGCTACGGTAATTTCATGAAAAAATTTTCTCGTTGGAAAAAGCCCGGCTCTTCTACCCTGGATGTTCCCGACCTGGACATCGATAGCATTGAACCAGTTGGTTGTATCGTGTCATTCTTAATATGGCTGATACTGGCAGTCTTCGGTTCGATCATACTTTGGGCTATCGGAGCTATGGTGTGGGCCATCATCCTTGTAATTGCAGGAATGCTTTACTGGATCATCTTTCGCGCTTACCGGCTAATATTTCTCAATTCACCAAGATGCAAAAACAACCTCAGTAAAAGCATGGGCATCGCTCTTATTTATACTATTCTTTATAACTGTTGGATCTATGCCATCATTTTTGGTGCTCATTACTTACAAGCTAAATCTATCTAATATTCCTCTCTTTTTTGCCGTTGCAGGTGTTATCCCTGCAAACTACATCGCTTGTGGCCTCTATCGTTTTTTCGCCGTTGCAGGTGTTATCACCTGCAAACAACAACATTGCTTGCGGCCTCTATCGTTTCCTGATAGTGGTTGGAGAAACTCCACCATGGCGAAATCATTTTCGGTACCCATTATCTGCGGGCTACATCCAGTCAAGAAGTGCGGTTTCCTCCTGATACATTACAATACCACACCCCATTCTGCTGCGTGATACCCGGTTCGCGGAACCGTATTATTGATTATATGAGGTTGTAAAGGCGATGGCACATTGGTACCTTTCACTACATAAAACAATCGCAGGAAGTTTTCGGGTTCCGATGAAAAGCGCACTTTGATCAATTCTTCAATTACGGGTCGCTCCTGCGGGTAGATATGATAATAGTTATAATCATTTAAGCGTGGTATCCAGTAATCAATAAAGTCCTTGATCTCGTTGGCTTTAAAATGGTAGGCAGTCATATTCCCATTAAAGAATATTTCAAGACTATCACGGGGTATCGTATATCCGGTTTTGTATTGCCACTCATCCGGTTGCTCGCTTTCATAAAATAAATAATAATACTGATCATTCACCTTGCCTTCAGGCGTTACCGTTACATTCCACCCTGAGCCGTAAGAGGGAATGGACTCCACTACCCTGCCGCCTTTTGGAAAACTAAGCGCCACACTTATGTTTAGCGTTTGTTTAGGATAGATATAAATATTGGGTTTGTAAACGACTATACAGTCTTTGCATTTTTTAGGATCGTCAGGTTTTTTACGACATCCCGCTATATGAAGCGCTGATAAAATAAGCAACAGAAAAGCAATCCGGTAAAGTTTCATCTGCATCGTTTTTAGTTTATACCCTTTATGACGTAACATTAGTTTGGAACGCAACTAAGCTAACGCATAAATTATAACAACGGATGTAAAGATATCTTATGCCCAATCTACAACATGCTTATACGTACGGAGTGATATAATTCGATTCGCCCTAAATATCGCCTGGTATTTAAATGTAATTTCACCCTTTCAGGGTTCATTTCCTTTCCTGCATATTTTATTAGAAGAATACCAACCCTTCGGGTTTTATAAAATTTTTTATATCATTCCTATATATAAAAAGCCATTATAAGCATTTTTTGTAAATGCAACATGCTTACAATCCCAAAGAATGATATTGTAGCAAACAAGAACTAAATTGGGAACAAAAATCCCGCATGGACTGATACTATTCTACCTCTCAAAAGATATAACAAGCGGAATTGAAAAATCAACTCACCCTTTCAGTGTTTCATTTGCTTTAATGTACACCTTGGTAGAAGAATGCCAACACTGCGGGTTTTATAAAGTTTTTTGTTGTTCCTATATATAAAAAGCCATCTTAATCATAAGCGCTTTTTGCCAATACAACATGCTTACAATTCCGAAAGAATGGTATTATTGTAAACGAGCTCTAAATTGGGGAATAAGAACCCCATACGGAGTGATATTATGCTACCCCTCAAAAAATGTAGCAAGCCGGGCATTCAAAATCAACTTCACCCTTCCAGGGTTTATTTCCTTTCCTGCACATCTTATTAGAAGAATACCACCCCTTCGGGTTTTATAAAAGTTTTTATGCCCCTCTTATATATAAAAAGCCATCGTAAGCATAAGCTTTTTGAAAATGTAATATGCTTACAATTCCGAAGGAATGGTATTATTGTAAACGAGATCCGAATTGGAACAGGAACCCCGCATGTGGTGATATTATTTTACCCTCAAAAAATATTGCAAGCCAGGCATTCAAATTCAATTTCACCCTTCAGGGTTTATTTCCGTTCCTGCATATTTTATTAGAAGAATACCAACCCTTCGGGTTTTATAAAATTTTTTATATCATTCCTATATATAAAAAG
>JBCNOR010000464.1:0-4587 GCA_039593785.1 Niabella sp.
TCGCTCTGGAAACCAAACGGGGTAAGGGTTCTGTTGTAAGCACCGCTACGTGCAATGCCACAGGCATAGTCGTTGGAGTGGGTCAGCAAATTGGCAGTCATGAAGGCGCCGTAAGAATGACCGCCTACCGCCACCTTACTACGATCAATATAACCCAGCTTATCTACCGCATCAATAGCCGCACGGCCATTTGCTACCAATTGTTCAATAAAATTATCATTGGGTTCTTTCGTTCCTTCACCTATTATCGGGAATGAAGCATCATCCAGAACTGCATAACCCTTGGTTACCCAATACACAAAGGATCCATAATAAGGGAATGTAAATTCGTTGGGATTTTTATCGCTTTGCCCCGCACTGTTTTTGTCCTTAAACTCTTGCGGATAAGCCCAAATCAACAATGGCAATTTTTCTTTTTTCGATTTATCATATCCTGCCGGCAGGTATAAGGTTCCCGAAAGATCTACACCATCAGCTCGCTTGTAATGAATTACTTCTTTGTGCACATTGGCAATGGCTTCAAACGGGTTTTTATTAAAGGTGATCTGTACAGGCGCTATCTTCTTTTTGTAATTGCGGAAATAATAATTGGGATATTCGTTGGAAGACTGTACCTGTACCAAAGCTACCCCGTTTTTAAAGTCTTCTATAGAATAGATGGTTTCCATTTTATCTTTAGCTGCACTCTGGTATAGCCGTCTTGTTTTCAAAGTCTTCAGGTTAAACTCGTCGATAAATGGAAACTGTCCTTCTTTGGTGAATCCTTTTCCAATTAAAAACAGGTTATCCCCTTCTATTGCCAGCACGTTTCTGCCGTATTCGTTTTCTTTTGTTTCAAAACTACCGGGATCGCTATAAATATCCTGGTAGTTCCGGTCAAAAACCAATTGTGGTTGAGTGCCAGGCGCTGAAGGATTGATCAGGTAAGTTTTCTGATTGCGTGTATCGTACCAGCTATCCATCAATACCGCAGTTGAAGCATTACCCCAAACCACACCTCCATAACGCTGCTTTGTTTTAGCCACAGATACGGGAGCCGCAGTAAAAGGCGCTTCCCAGGTAAAAAGCTCGTCCCTGTACTCTACTTTGTTAGCCGGATCGCCTTTATCTAATGCTTCCACATAATATAAAGACGCCGGTTGATCGGCCCGCCAGGCCATGCTTCTCCTGCCCGTAACTACTGCACCAAATCCTTTAGGCATGATCTCTACCAACGGCTTCTCATTAACCGTTTTCACTTCCTTTCCCTGCAAGTCATAAACAACGGAGGCTTGCGGAAACCGGCTCAAAGGCACGATATAAGAAAATGGCTTTTTAATGGTAGTCAACATAATATAGTTTCCATCCGGGGAGATGGATTGACTATCATATATATCAGCGCCTTTATATAGTTTTTTTTCACCTGTAATACTAACATTGTACAATTCAGCGCTAACCAGCGTTTCAAAGTTTTGCTCATCGGTTTTATTCTTTAAAAGATCCTGGTAGGTTCTGTTCTGCGACACTTTTCCTTCTGCTACTGAAACAATAGGACCCTTAGGCAAATCCTTTTTTGAATCGATTAGTGCAGGCCTGTTGGCCGGGATCATCCTTACCAGCAATGTTTTATTGTCTTTGTACCAGCTATAAGGCATACCCATATTCGCATTTAGATTTGCATCGGTAAGCCTGGTTGCAGCTGCAGTAGCTACATCTATTACCCAGAGCTCCACCCCTGTAGCAGTGGTATTGGTAAATGCGATCTTTGAATCATCGGGGCTCCAGGACATATAAGTAATTCTTGGTTGGGCAGGTAAACCCGATACCTGCGTAGGCTCAGCCTTTACATCTTTTATTTTCCTGATCTTCAAATTATTGCTATAAGTTACCGTCGATGATATATTGGTAACCGGGTTGATACGCAGACCTGCCAATCTCATTTCCTCCTGGTTCAGATCATCCAGTGTTTTGTATACGCTTCTGTATGACAGCAACATATAGTTCTTTTTGGTATCCATCGATACTGAAGGAGCTGGCTCGTAGTCAGTAAGAGCCAGAATAGACGCCGATGGCTTTTGATAAGGCAGGTCTTCCTGGGCTTTTACAGACCCGATAAACAAAAAGCAGGTTAAAGCTGTGAAAAATAGGATGCGCATAACAATAATCAATTTTTACAAAAATAATGCGAAGCGCTATGAAATACTTCACGAAATCTGCCAGCTATCGTTAATGCCTTTATCTTTGTGCCAATAAATATTTTATGGATTTAACAGCGAAATTAGTACAGATGTTACCCCTGCAAAAAGGCCAGGGTAAGAATGGAGAATGGAAAAAACAGGACATTATTGTTGAAACAGGCGGACAGTACCCTAAAAAAGTGTGCATTTCTATCTGGGGCGATAAGATCAATGAAAAAGCCCTCCAGATCGGCAATACCCTTAATATATCTTTTGATGTGGAAAGCAGGGAATACAACGGCAGATGGTATACAGATGTGAAAGCCTGGAAAGTAGAAGTGGCGGGCGCTACAGCAGGTGGCGGCAACAGCAGCTATGCAGACGAAATGCCTCCGGACATCAGTTACGATGATTCAAAGGATGATCTTCCTTTTTAGTTTTAAGCCTTTGTTATAACTATCGTAATTTATTGCACTTTACCTTTATTCAAAGAAAAACCTTATTGCAATGAAGAAATTTTTTGTGCTTTTGATGTTGGGCGGCATATTAATAACGGGCTGCAAAAACGGCTGCGGCAAAAAAGGTGGTGATCAGCCCGCAGAAGATTCAACCACTTACAACAAGGGAGAGCGTGCTGATACTTTAACAACCCATCCACAAGTTGACTCAGCAAGGATCAGGCTCAGCAAGGATTCTGTTTTGACCAGTCTTACCAAAGAAGTGTTGACTATCTTTAAAGACAAGCAATACACCAGGCTGGATTCGTTGATACATCCTGAAGAAGGGGTTCGCTTTTCTCCGTATGCAACCATATCCGCAGATGATAAAAAATTTTCCCGGGAAGAATTCAACGCGCTGGTAACCTCGAATAAAAACAAAAAAATAAACTGGGGAAGTTTTGATGGTAGCGGCGACCCAATAATGCTTACCGCTGCCGAATACTTTAAACGGTTTGTATATGATGCCAATTTTGTTACCCCCGAAAAGTTTGACATCAATAACTTTATTGAAACAGGTAATTCTGTAAACAATCTTAAGTCGAAGTACGAAGGCAGTGATTTTACTGAAAGTCATTTTTCAGGCTCCAAAAAGAACGGAGGTATCGATTGGAAATCTGTAAGACTGGTATTTAAAGAAGTAGGTGGAAAATATTACCTGGTAGGCGTGGTGCACGACCAATGGACGATATAAAGATGACAGTACTGAAATAAAAATGTAGGATGTGAGTTATACGGTGTACGAGGTTCGTACGCCGTTTTTTTATTTAAAAATTTACTTTATCATCATTTCCAAATAATTTTTTGCCCCTGCTTTTGAAGTTTCTCTGTTAATTCGGAATTCTCTTTCAGGTTTATAAACTCAAATCGTACATGTTTTAAAAACTGAGTATAGATGGCATTCCTCAACTCCACAAGCGCCTCTTCAAAATCATTTTTTGTCTTAAAGCCAACAACAAAATAAGGCTCTTCATACCCTTCTACGTTCGTATAATACGCAAAGATCAACTGATCAATCAGAATGGATGATGAAAGCTTCCTGTCAATAGCTTTTTTTAATGATCTGACCTGAGCGGCCTCAGGAGCAGCAAAAACAGTGCTGATCAGTACAATTTCTACTTCTTTTGTCCGTAAGCTTTCCTCATTTATATTTAGCAGAATGTCATCGGTAACATCTATGCCCCCGCGATTATTAAGTTTTGCACATTCAAGCGTACGAATGGGTCCCCACGGAATACCCCACCAACCGAAAATAAAATTCAGTTTATTATACCTGCTTTTGTATTTCGTCGGATATTCTTCCTTTAAAATGAGGTAAGCCCTGGAGAATCTGGTGAGCGTTACCGCAAACAAAATAGATATACAATACCTATAAACAACAAACCGTGCACCATTCTGTATATGCACCTTCAGTTCGGTCAGAGTCAAACCGTCGGGTGTAACAATGCGGTATGTCATAAGCCTGTTATCTTTTACTCATTTGCTGACCAGCTATTACACCAATCCCTGTCTCTTCAATCCCCAATGCGCAGCTAGCTGAAACAGGAGAATCATTACTATTGTAGGAATCAATATTGCAACAATATCCTTTAGTTGCCCACCTTCTAAAAACAAACCATAAAAGGCTTCAAGACACCAGTGCAGCGGTGATATCCGCATCAGCCCCTGCATAGACTGTGGCATGGCAAATGCAGGCACCAGCAGACCGCCTATTGCGGCAAACAATACAATAGTTACAGCGCCTATGCCATTGCTTTGCTCCTGGGTTTTGGCAAATACCCCGATCATAATTGCAAAGCTGGCGGCGCACCATCCGCATAAAATAATAACCAAAAGGAGGCTCGCTTTATCTTGTGGGAAATCCAGGCCGGGCAAACCTATAAGCGGGAATATCCATTTACCTATAGAGAAAATCACCAGGGCCTGTATAACGG
>JBCNOR010000465.1:0-4569 GCA_039593785.1 Niabella sp.
TGATCGGCGACTCCCGCATCGGGGCTGCTTTCTTCCGGGAAACCGGTGAAATTGTTTTGTATGCTCCTTCATTCAAATTAATTGACATGTTTGGCAGCACCAGTCAAAGGGCAGATGATGTGCGTTACAGCAGTTATATCCAATATGCTCCTAACCGCCCCGCGGGCAAATCACAATACCTGATCAATAAATACGTAGGTAACTCTGCATACCGTGGACTCACTTCCGTTAAGTTGTTCCGCGCCGGAGAGATGTACCTGATCAGGGCCGAAGCCGAACTCGAAAATACTAATGGCGCAGCAGGTATTACTGCAGCAGCTAAAGATCTCAATGATCTGAGAAGGGCCCGCATTTATAATTATATTGATCAGAATTTTACTGATAAGCAAAGTCTTTTAAATGCTATCTACAACGAACGTTTTAAAGAGCTGGCTTTTGAAGGACATCGTTTCTTCGATTTGAAACGAAGAAACCTGCCCATAGAGCGTACTACACAGGATGCTATCAATACATCGGGTGCTATAAAGCTTGAGCCTACGGCAGCCCAGTACTGCTTCCCGATTTCAGACATTGAAATGTCCGTTAACAAGAATATGATCCAAAACCCGAATTATTAAATACAGACATTATTAAGATGAAAAAATTATATGCCTTATTAGTTGCTTCGGTTTTGCTGGCAGGCTGCGAAAAAAAATGGGATCCCAACGATCCGTTCCGTCCCGGCGCACCCCAACCTGCTGAACCCGAAGTCCGCTCGGCATCCATCGGTATTGTGGGTGATGTAGCCGACGTGCAAACCACTACAAAAAACGGCATCGTGATCATGGGCGGAGGAGCCGACGTATCTGCCGCCTTTCAATGGATGATTGCCAGGAGCGGAGGCGGCGATGTAGTGATCATCAGGGCTACAGGCACGGATGCCTACAATGCTTATGTAAAAGGATTGGGAAATGTAAATTCAGTTGAAACTTTGAAAATAGATTCACGCAAACTGGCCGACGACGATGGCGTTGCGAAAATAATACGCGATGCAGAGATGCTGTTTATTGCCGGTGGTGATCAATCGGACTATACCGGTTACTGGAAGGGTACTAAAGTAATGGCTGCAATCAATTATCTATTAACAGAAAAAAAAGTACCCGTTGGCGGTACCAGCGCAGGCGCGGCCATCCTGGGCAATTATTATTTTAGCGGCGAGAGAGGTACTTTGGAGTCTGTTGAAGCATTAGCTAATCCCTACGCTCAAAAGGTTACACTCGGACAGGAGGACTTTCTGAAAGCCCCCTTCCTCCAAAATGTAATTACCGACCAGCATTTTAGTCAACGCAACCGCCAGGGACGTTCTATCGCATTCCTGGGCAGGATCATGAAAGACTGGAGTAAGACCCCAAATGGTATTGCCGTTGATGAAGCCACCGCAGTTTGTATCGATGAAACAGGCATGGCCGAGGTACTAGGCACCAACAAAGCGTACTTCTTAAAAACAAATGCCGCCAAAGCCCCCGAAACCTTTACATCGGGCAGCCCCGTTACCTGGAACAACAACGGCCAGGCCATACAGGTATCAGCTATTTCAGCAACTGCAACCGCCAATAAATTTAATATGACCAGCTTTGAACCGGAAACCACAGCTGGCCTGGAAAAATCCTGGTGGTCTGTGGTAAGTGGCAATTGGGTTCAGTCTCCCCGCCCTTAATGATTTTCATAGAAAAAGAAAATACAATCGAATATGAGTAATATTTTAAAAACCTTTTTTTCAGCCCTGGCTTGCAGCATTATTATATTTTCCTGTAGTGATCAATCTGCAACAACCGACAACTCGAAATACGTCATGGTTATTCATGGCGGAGCGGGCACCATAGAAAAAAAATTCATGACGCCGGAAAAAGAGAAGGCTTATACAGCAGCGCTTACGGAAGCTTTGCAGCATGGATATAATTTACTGAAAGAAGGAAAGACCTCGGTAGAAGCAGTACAGGCAGCTATTAATGTAATGGAAAACTCTCCCCTGTTCAATGCCGGCAAAGGAGCCGTATTTACACATGACGGTAAAAACGAACTGGATGCTTCCATCATGGATGGTCAAACCCTGAAAGCCGGCGCTGTAGCCGGTGTTACCAATATCAAAAACCCGATCAATGCAGCCATAGCTGTAATGAACAGATCGGAGCATGTGATGATGGTAGGCAAAGGTGCTGAACAGTTTGCTGCAGCAAATGGATGTGATACGGTACCTCAATCTTATTTCTTTACACAGGAGCGTTGGGATCAGCTGCAAAGAACCATAAAGGAAGAAGAGCAGGGCCGCGCAGCATATAATGATATTGATCCCAGGAAAAGTGAGATCTATGGCATTTCTGACAAAGACAAAAAATTCGGAACCGTTGGAGCCGTAGCCCTTGACAATAAAGGCAACCTGGCTGCCGGTACATCCACCGGAGGTATGACGAATAAAAGATATGGCCGTGTAGGCGATTCTCCTATTATTGGTGCAGGCACTTACTGTAACAACGCTACAGCAGGTATCTCCTGTACCGGCTGGGGCGAGTACTATATCAGGGAGGTAGCGGCCAACCGCATGTCGGCACTTATTGAATTAAAAAAACTCCCCGTAAATGAGGCCGCTAAGCAGGTTATTGCTGAGATCGGCAAAATGGGCGGCGACGGCGGTATCATTGGCCTGGACAAATCGGGCAAAATAGCTATGGAGTTTAATACATCTGGCATGTACCGCGGTACAGTTGATGAAAATGGAAAAATATCAATCTACATCTACAAATAATGAAAATATTTTTAAACAGGAAGAGCGCTTTGCTCATAGCATTCGTGTCCACATCATTTCTATCTTTTGGTCAAAATAAAGGCAGTTTATTTATCATTGGTGGCGGAGACCGGTCCCCGGCATTAGTAAAGCAAATGGTCGAAACGGCTAAATTAAAACCGACCGACTACATCGTTGTGCTGCCCATGGCTACCAGCATTCCCGAAGAATCAGTAGCTTATATCAGCGGTCAGTTATCAGCAGCATGCAACAATAAAATCACCAGCTTTAATTTCACCAAGGCACAGGCAGATAACCAACAAACCTGGATAGATTCTGTTAAAAACGCGCGCTTTATTTTCATCACCGGTGGCGATCAGAATAAATTTATGGATGTGGTGAGAGGCACTAAACTGTACGAAGCACTGCACCAGGCATATCGCAATGGCTCCACTATTTCTGGCACCAGTGCAGGCGCCGCAGTAATGTCGCAAATTATGATCACCGGAGAAGAAAAAGGAAAGAGCGATAAAGACAGCTTCAGGGAAATTAAAAGCAACAGTGTAGTCACCTCTTCCGGGATGGGTTTTCTCACCAGCGCGATCATTGATCAGCACTTCATCATCCGCAGCAGGTATAACAGGCTTTTAAGCGCTTTGGCCGATCATCCTGATAAAACATTAATTGGCATTGATGAAGCTACCGCCATTATTGTAACGGGAAAAAAAGTAACTGTAGCCGGCGAAAGCCAGGTAGTAGTTGTGTCCAAACCCAAGCAGCTAAAAAAAGGAAATAAAGCAACTTTTAAAAATGCAGCGCTCTCCCTGTATTCGGCTGGTGAAAGCTTTGAACTAAAATAATAACCAAAGCCTGCCCCGATATTTAATCGGGGCTGACAAACATAAATACGTTAATATGACGATTCTATTAAAAAAACTGTTTCCCGCCTTTTTACTCATAGCATTAATGGCTATGGCGGGTTGTAAGAAAAACAATTACAATTTTGATGATTTACCTCCAACCGTGAAAAGCTTCTTTTCGATTGGCAATATCGAATTGAAAATGAATGAACCTGTTCAATTCAAAAATGAATCGGAGAATGCGGAAACCTATAGCTGGGACTTTGGCGACGAAACAAAATCGACTGAAAGTAATCCGGTCAAAACCTATACCAAAGCGGGCACTTACACTGTTAAGCTTAAGGTGGTGGGAGCCGGTGGTACCGGTAATTATTCACGTGACCTAACTATCATAGATCCTAACGCCAGCACCGATAGCGACAAAGAACTTTACTTTATTGAATACGGAACCAAGTTGATTCGAAAAATATCACTGGTACCGGGCTCCCCTGCCGAAACTGTCGTAAACATGACGGGTAAAGAAGCGCATGGAATGGCTTATGACTCTATCAACAAAAAAATATACTATTGTGATTTCCAAACTTCAGGATCCGGAAAAATATTGCGGATGGATGCAGATGGCACCAACATTGTAGAGCTTCTTTCTGGCCTTACTTCACCATATGGCGTTGCTATAAACCTCGCTGAAGGCAAAATGTATATAGCTGATGGGCCTAACGTATCAAGAGCCAACCTGGATGGAAGCAGCTACCAAAAAACTTTCCTTACAGTAACTAATGGTGCTATGAGAGCTATTGGGTTTAACCGCAAAACCAATATGATTTATTACTACGAAGTAAATGACGAGAATTTGCACGCAGCTAAATCGGACGGAACAGGCGCAGGAATAGTTATTGAGGGCGCCTATGGCTACGGCTTGTTTGTAGACGAAGTGCATAATAAAATTTA
>JBCNOR010000466.1:0-4552 GCA_039593785.1 Niabella sp.
AAATTGTTTCCCCTCTTTCCAGCTGTTTCAGTGCCAGGCGGGCATTATTTTTTTTTATGGAGGGATCTTTAGACCTTTCCACCAGTGCGCTGGCAGATGGAACTTTTGAGATCGGTAATTGAATCCATTTCACGATCCCGGAGGGGGGCGCAAGCAATGGCTGCAGGGGTGCCGTTAGCAGCTTGTCTATATTGTCTGCTATTTCCTTACCATGCCGTTTCATGTTTTCAATGCTTCCGCGGGGTTCGGGGTTGGCGTCTCCGGCGCACCCCAGGGCAATCAATGCGGTTGTTCCGGGGTGCCGGGCTTCGATAAGCCGGTGGGCTTCGGTAATCCAGTCGCCATGAATTTGATGTTCTTCTCCGCCCAGTGTGGTGCCATGACAGGCATAGTTAAGAAAGACGGCCTTCAGCGCTCCATTGGGTGCTGCTATTTTCAACAGGGGAAGCGCCCAGTCAACCGGCCCGTCTTTGGTACGCCTGTTCTTCGCAAACTGCGCCTGCCCCTGTCCCCAGGATACCAGGCATGGCTTCCGATCGTTTAAGGCTGCCAGTGCCAGGTCTTTGAGTTTTTGTGTAAGCTGTTCGGTATATTTCGTGATGCGGATCAGCTGCGGCAAGGGTAGCAGCGAGTCGGTAAAATGCCCGTTGCGGTATTGCAGAATATTGATCAGGTTGCCTACTTCGGGACCTCCATGTGTATGAGACGCGTAAATAGCAACCTGCGCGGGATTGATGCCTTTTTCTTTAGCTAAAAAATCGGTCACATTTTTGGTGATGCGCCAGGGAATGCCCACGAGATCTACGGTCATCAGCAGTGTTGGGTGCTGCTCATCGCTGCCCAGGGCGAGCGCCTTGGCGTATATGGGCTGCAATACATTATCGGCCTCTGTGGTCAGTCTTGCCGCGTATCCGGCCATACGAATGGGAAACTGCGGTGTTATATCGGCGCTGGCTACTCCCGCAGCGATGGTTACGGGGCTGTTGGTTTTTGGTTGGGCGATCGAAGTAATCCCCGGCAGTAAAATGCCAGCCAGTACCAGTAGTACATGGGTTTTTGTGAAAGTGAAAAAAAGGATGGGTGCTGACTTCCAGCGAATACTGCTGAATAAATGGTACATCATTTTATAAAACATTTTTTGGGTCGGGCATTTCGGTTTTAAATAGAGGGTTACTGGCCGGGAAGCAATGAATCATGTTTGTTGCCCCGGTATGTTGATGGCAATGTTTCACACTGCCTGGTTCTTCTGAGTCGTTGTTGTCTTCATTTCACCTTTTATAATTTTAGTCTGAATATTTTATTGGCATTATCAAAAAATATTTTCCGCCCGGCGTTTTTGTCCGGCGACAGTTTTTTGATGGCTTGAATGGCCTGCCAACCGGTGCAGGTATTGCCGGTTCCCGCAGTATCAGAGCAATCACTGCCGTAGAGCAATTTATCCTGGTGACGCTTTAGGAAAGATCTCGTAAACTCTTCATCGCGCATCAGCGCTGCCAGGCCTGATCCGGCGGAAAGATCTCCATAAACATTCTCGTACCGGGTAAGCAGGATATCGGTCAATCCCCCTGGTGTAACCTTCCCGCCAGGATAAAGTATATTCTGGTTGCTATGATTTTTATCAATATTAGCCCACCAGGTTTGTGCATGACCAATAAATTTTACTTTTTTATACTTGCGAAGCATATGATGTAGTCTTTCAAACCCCCAATTGTACATTTTATGCTGAAAGTGGATCAATACAGGCACATCGTAGTCCTGCGCCAGTTTATAAATGGTCTGCATTTCCGTTGAATCGCAATCAATATTAAATTTCAGCTCACCTATTACACAGGCGCCCAGCTTTAAATATTTTTCGATTTCTTTTACAGCGCCCGGCGCATCAGGTACTTCATTGGCGCCAAAGAAATAGCTGTCCTTGTACTTTTGGGCCAGTTGATAGCAGGCTTCGTTGGGTGTGGCTTTTGCCTGCAGGCCGTTTGAAACCCCGTAATGGGTAGAACCCATGCTCACCGGGTGACCGGAGGGTAACAGGATAGTGTGTGTAACGCCCATTGCTTTTTGATGGGCCAATAAAGTTTCGTCGCTCCGGTCTGCATAGTTGGTATGCTGGTGAATGTCGATGATCTTTTCATGCTCTTTTTTAAAGGCCTGCCACACATCACCTTTAACAGCGGCCATCGTAAAGAGCCCCGAGCTTAATAGGGAGGTTTTTTTTATAAAATCTCTTCTGCTTGATTTTTGTTTTACCATAATTGTTACAATTATTGAACGGTTCAGGAGAGGTGCTGCCGGTTAGCATATACTTTTTCCAGGGCGTTGATAATATCGTCCATATCTGCTTTGGAGCCCAGCAAAATGGCCCCGGCACTGATCACTACAACAGTTTCCGTTACTTTGTCACAGGAAGGTAGTACGAGGCTGTCTTTAAAAAATTGTAACTGTTGCTTCGTGTAATTTCTTTTGTAGCTGCCCAGTTCCAGGATATTGCTTGTCCACAGGTCGTGCTGCATGCCTTTTATATAGCCCGCTGCAGGAATACCCTCAGCATTGAGTGCCTTAAGAAATGACTGGCGATCTGCATTATTATAAAACTTTTTATCGTATGTAAAAGCGTACAGGTAATAGCCTGAGCTGTTGCTGCCTTCATATTGTAGCTGCGGCGTGAGGCCGGGAATGTTTTTTATTTTACTGCTCAGGTAGTTGGCGTTTTCGTTACGTTTTTCAAATCGTTCAACTGCCTTATCCAGTTGTGATAATATGATGCTGCCTTCAAATTCATTCATACGCATCTTTTGCCCAATGGTAGTGTTTTGTCCCTTCTTATTGGTGCCGTGATTTTGTATGGTATATACTTTATCCATCAAAGCATCATCATTGCCAATAACCGCACCGCCCTCGCCGGCGGCTATTTGTTTACTGCCCTGGAAGCTGAAACATCCCAGCTGGCCGATGGTGCCTAAT
Organism: Niabella sp.; assembly: GCA_039593785.1. GTDB lineage: Bacteria > Bacteroidota > Bacteroidia > Chitinophagales > Chitinophagaceae > Niabella. The sequence continues at coordinate 2,962 of JBCNOR010000466.1, forward strand.
TGACGCCCCTTATATTTGGCAAAGTTTGCCTGGCAGGCATCCTCGATTACGGGGATTTTGTGTTTATTGGCTACAGCCATAATCGCATCCATATTACATGCGGATCCCATGATATGAACCGGCATGATCGCCCTGGTGTTGGGAGTGATCTTTTGGGCAACTGCTGCCGGATCGATTTGGTAGCTTCGATGGTCTAGGTCGGCAAATATCGGAAGCGCCCGGGCAGCCAGTATGGCTGAGATCGTGCCAAAATCGGTATAGGAGGAAGTAATGACTTCATCTCCGGGCTGTATATTCAACGCGTCTACGCAAACGCCGAGGGCCTGTGTGCCCGAGCCCGTGCCCACACAATATTTTGCTCCGGTGAGTGCCGCGTATTTTTTTTCAAAGCTTGCCACCGTACCATTAACGGGATTGCTGATACGGCTCCAGGCGCCGCTTTTAGTAGTAGCAGCCATGTTGGCCAGCATTGTTTCATCCACGATCATGGCGGGCCAGCTGGGCCAGGGCCGCGTTCTTACGGGGGCTCCGCCGTTTATAGCCAGCGTTGTGGCGCTATAGCTTGTTTTTTGCCGGGCAGAAACGACGGAGGGTATAGCAACGGCTGCCGAACTTGCAGACAATACCGAAATAAATTTCCTTCGGGAGTAATTTTTTTTATTCATCGCGAGTTGTTTTAGAATTATTGAGATCTGATTTTATGTCCGCGCATGGCGTAATAAAGTATCATTAAATAACAGGGCGCTACCATCCAATAGGCTTTCTGGGGCGTTGAAATATCTGCAAAATAACCATAGATCAGGGGCAGGATGGCGCCCCCGCAAACGCTCATAACAAGTAAGGCGGAGCCGGTTTTAGTAAAACGTCCCAGGTTTGAAATAGCCAGTGGCCATATTGCCGGCCACATCAATGCATTGGCAAAACCTAATAACGCAATAAAGAGCACGGATAGGTATCCTGTTGTAAACAGCGAACAAAGCAAAAAGAAGATGCCTGCCAGTGCAGAATATTGCAATGCTTTTTCCTGCGGCAAAAAACGGGGTATGGCAATGATGCCTATCAGGTAACCTATAAGCATAGCCGATAAAGTCAGACTGGTGAGAAATTTTGCTGTGGCCATGGGAATGCCGAGCGAGAGCCCGTAATTGATGATGGTATCGCCTGAAATAACTTCCACGCCTACATAAAGAAATAATGTAACCACTCCAATCAGGAGATGCGGAAACTGGAAGATCGACTTTTTTGCAACAGGACCTGCTGCCTGTTCTTCCTCCGGATCTTCATCCACTTCAGGCAGGCCTGAAAACCGGACCAGAAAGGCCAGTGCCAGGAGGACAAGGGATATAACCGCATAAGGAATGATAACCCTGTGGGCCAGGGCGTTCAATTCTATCGTTTTTTCCAAAACCGTTAACGTAGCCAGTTTCCTGGTAATCGCATCCGTATCTTTCAGGATAACCGATCCCAGCATAATAGGGGCAATAATACCGGCAATACCATTGCAAATGCCCATTATACTGATCCGTTTGGCCGCCGTATCCTTAGGGCCCAGTATGGTAACATAAGGATTGGATGCCGTTTGCAAAATAGA
>JBCNOR010000467.1:0-4531 GCA_039593785.1 Niabella sp.
CCTGTAGAAAAGACCGGGATCAGTCTGTTTCGGGATATTATTTTAAATTTAAACGAAACGGAGTATGGGAAAACTTTACCAACAATATGGGAGGCGGCGAAAATTCGTCTACCTATACCCTCGTAATTGGCGCCACAGCACCTGACTCTTCAGAATACATCAATTTTACTTTTCGCAAAACCGGTGCATCCGGTACCACACCAGACAGTACCGGCAATATTACACCAGCTTATATCCCCGATGGCAACTGGTATATCAGGTTAAAAAACGGAGCTTTTATAACCGATGAAAAACTTTACTCGGATTTTAAAGACACCAAAATATCTGTAACTGAGTCTGACATACAAGGGAAATTTTCCGGCACCTTAACTTACATATACCCTGCCGGTAAAAAAAATACAATCACCGATGTAGAATTCCATATAGAACGCCGGTTCTAGTTGGCAGGCTCCATAAGCAAGATTAACGGCAAAAATGGCAGCATACATTTATAACAGCCCGCTCCTGGTAGCTACCTTTATCAGCTCTGCCAGGTTTTTAACCTGCAACTTTTGAAAAATGTTACGCCGGTGTGTTTCTACAGTAAACACACTTAAAAAAAGTATATTGGCAACCTGCTGAGACGTTTTACCATCTGCAATCATTCGTAAAATCTCCTTTTCCCGTTTGGTAACCGAAGGAATTGCCTTTAAATCAAACCTCGATGGCCTGGCCATAATCGTTTTGACCTCGTTGCTAAAAACAGTTTTACCGGCCCGCGCTTCTTCAATACAATGCAGTAACTCCCCGGCTGATGCGTTTTTCAGAAGATAGCCGCAGGCGCCATTATGAAGCATCTGAAGTATGATGCTTCGCTCGGCCTGGTTGCTCAGTCCTAACACTATTGTAGCCGGGGCTATTTTCATTATTTCCCTGCAAAGGTCAATACCACTCATATCCGGCAACATAACATCCAGCAACACCAAATCAATCGTATGCTCTTTTATAAAATCTATGAAAGCCTTGCCGGTGGTGAAACTTAAAGTACTTATATCAGCCCGGTCTTTAAGAACTGCTCTCAGGCCTTCTATTACCACGGGGTGGTCATCAACAATGGCAAGCCTTATCTGTTCATCCAACATATAATTCGATATTGATTGTAGTACCTTCATTAATTACCGAGTGAACATCCATCCGGCCATTGAGATAAGCCACCCGGCTCTTTATATTGGCAAAGCCTATCCCGGGGGAAGTATCCAGTTTTGCCGTATCGAAGCCTACGCCATTATCCTCTGCCGTTATCAGGAACATATAATCATTTTGACTGCACTGCACAATGATTTCGCTGGCCCGTGCATGCCGGATGGCATTTGAAAGTATTTCCTGCACAATCCGGTAGATATTGGCCTGAGTAGCGGCGGGCATATCCGTTTTTACCGCGTAAGCCTGGAATTCTATCGAGGTGGCAGAACTGGAAAACGACTCGCAAAGATCATGCAATGCTGCCTCCAATCCAAACTTCAGCAAGCTTTCGGGCATCATGTTACGTGCAATCCTCCTCAGTTCGGTTACGGATTGATCAAGCTGATCAATGGCCCGGTCAAGATTCTGATTTTCCATTTTTGATTGTTTTGAAAGATTTATTTTAACACCGGCTAACATTCCTCCCAGCCCGTCATGAAGATCGCGTGCAACACGTTGCCGCTCCCGCTCCTCCCCTTCCAGCATTGCCCTGGTAAGATTTAATGTATGCTGTTGCCGCGCCTCCTGTAATTGCTGCCGCGAAATTTTTTTATTTTTCCTGAAAAAGATGATTGAAGCCAAAGCAGCTATCATCAACAGCAAACATCCAGCGCCTAATAACCAGTTATACAGCCGCTTATTTCTAAGCTCCAGCTCCGCCTGTACTTTTTGTTTTTGGAGCAGGGCAATCTGGTTTTGCTTTTCGGCGCTTTGATATCTTATTTCCGCCTCAGCAATTTTAAATGCTGTTTGTTTTTGATCTATGCGGTCTTTAAACGCCGTATACTTTTCTAAGTAAAGGTAGGCCTGGTTCAAATCACCTAGTTGCTTAGAATAATCAGCCATACTTTTTAAAGACACGTCAATATAAGACGGCAATGCATCTTCAGTGCCCATTTTATACAATACCTGCGCAGCATCCCTTGCTGCGGTATAATCTTTCTGTGCTGAAGCCAGTTGCTGTTGAGCGTCATACGCATCATATAAACATTGGCGGTCTTCAAATTTTTTTGCAATAGCAAAAGCTGTAGCAACGGCTCTTTCGGCCTCCCTATAATTTTGCGTCTTGATATGATACAGTGCCTGGTAACTATAATATCTGGACTCTAAAGGACTTTTTCCGCGGGTTTTTAAATGTTGCCAGGCCTGATCCAGGTAGGCCCGCATGCGATCTTTATTGTCCATGTGATACATAAGTAAAGCGCCGTTCAAAAATGCTATTTCTGTTTTAGCATCTTCCCCCTTACCCATTTGTTCAGCGAGCGATATCTCTTTTAAAAGATAATCATGGGCCTGCGCATATTGTTTTTGGGTAATAAGCGTGGCGCCCAGGTTATGAATGGTGGTGAAATAAGCCAGTGTGTCTTTTAAAGATTGAAAAACGGGCAAAAGTGCAATCAGTAAACCAGTGGATTTTTCGGCCATACCACTATTGTCATAAATCAATGCCTGGTTAATCATAGCATACGCATACATTTTTTTTGACCGGGCTGTAGTATCCGAACGAAACGCTTCAGTAGACAACAACGAATATTGCAGAGCACTATCCAATGAAAATACCGAATGATAAGCATTTGCCAGCCGATAATAGGCGAGCCCGGCATAATAGGATGACGCCTGCTTACTGCTGAGTTGTAAAGCCTGCCGGGCCAGTTTAAATCGCTGATCAGGAGGATCGATATAGTTGTATACTCCCGATAACCTGCTTAGTAACAAGATACGGTCAGTGTCATGTGCAGCTTTGCTCAATAGGCCCTGTAAACTATCGGCCGTGCGTTGGTAGTTTTGTGAAAAAGCGGTTTGTGTAATAAGCAACAGACCAATGACAGTGAGCAAATACCATTTTAACCCGTTGTGCCTGTTAAAGAAAATGCAGGGATGGGCTTTACAGCTTATTTTTTTGATATACAAAGTTGTTATACGCATTCAAAAATAAAAATACCAACGATCTGGTAAAAAAAACTACTGGTTTCCCGGTATTGTATATTCTATACAGTCGTTGCATTTTTGCCCCAGTATATTCCGAAACCTTATTAAAACAATTTTTATGAAAAAACTCGCTTTACTAATGACCGTTGCAACCTTCAGTACCCTTACTTTCAATGCCTGCTCCAAGAGCGATGGACCCGATGAAGGAAACAACAAAAATGTAAAATTCACAATAACTGTAGAAGGAACTGTGGAGTCAAACGATTTAGTATCCTTCGACTTTTCGGGTGGCACGCTAAACAGCACCGAAAACACTATCTGGAAGGTTAATGGGGCTACACGAAACAATGAAACAGATATCAGTCTTGGAGAGAATGAATTTTCTGGTGCTACAAAAACCTATATAGTAGAATCTATTATGCCTTTGGCGACGGCGGGATTTGTAGTTCACATTGTTAATTTTGATGCCCCGTTAAAAGTAACTTATAAAGCAGAAGTTAACGGTAAAGTAGTGAATAGTGATGCTCCAACCATTACTGGAGATGGCACTGCGTACGCAAAGCAGTTTACTTACTAAAGAACAATGATATCTTTTTAAACCCGGGTACTAACAGTAATGCCGTCTCATTTTTGAGGCGGCGTTCTTTTCCACTTCTTTCTCCAAAATCATTGCTCTTACAGACAATATATGCAGGATACAGCGTCTTTTAGTAAAGCAATAATATTAAAATAATGCGCTCTTGTTTTCGGCATCACAATTCTAACCGCTATTTTTGGACAAAATAGTTTAGAATGAAGCGGATATGTCACCTCTTTCTTTTGATATTCATTAGTGCTGTTGTTACAGCGCAACCCGTAAAACGTCCCAAGCTGGTAGTAGGCATTGTGGTAGACCAGATGCGCTGGGATTACCTCTATAGATATTACGATCGTTATGAAGCTACCGGAGGCTTTAAACGTATGCTTAATGAGGGCTTTAGCTGTGAGAATACTTTTATCAACTATATTCCCTCTTATACGGCGATTGGCCATACTACTGTGTTCACGGGTTCGGTACCCGCTTTGCATGGTATTGCAGGCAATAACTGGATAGACCAGGCCACAGGAAAAAATGTGTATTGTACTGATGATTCTACCGTTCAGGGAGTAGGCAGCAACTCAAGCGCCGGCAAGATGTCGCCACGGAACCTGCTGGCAACGACTATAACAGATGAGCTTCGTTTAGCTACCAATTTCCAATCAAAAGTAATTGGCGTATCGTTGAAAGACAGGGCATCTATTCTACCGGCCGGCCATAATCCTACCGGAGCCTTCTGGTTTGATGATGCTAACGGTGATTTTATTACCAGCACCTGGTATATGAACGAATTACCTAAATGGG
>JBCNOR010000468.1:0-4527 GCA_039593785.1 Niabella sp.
ATCACTTCGTCTGGTTCAGGATATACCGAAACAGGATTCAGCAGCTTCAAAGCCCCCTATGATGCGGCTGCCAGAAACACATTTAACCAATGGATCAACCGGGAGCCAAGATTTTATGTGGGTGTTACATACAACAACAGCTACTGGTTGAATCAGCTGTCTAATCCTACGCCAATTATTACTAATATGGAGTTCAATGGTAATTCAGGACGCTCTCAAAGCACTTCTGATGTAACGCCAACAGGATACATAGTAAGAAAGAATGTGATCCTGAATGGCAATGCCAGAGGCGCTCTTCTGCTTCGCCTGGCTAATATTTACCTGAACTATGCTGAAGCCCTGAACGAATCCAGTCCGGGTGACGCCGATATCCTTCGCTACCTCAATCTGATCAGAACCAGGGCGGGCATACCCGTTTATGGCTCGGCCAATATTCCCGTACCTGCTTCGCAGGCGGCAATGCGGGAAGCTATCAGGCATGAACGCATGGTTGAACTGGCTTTCGAAAACGTACGCTACTTCGATACACGCAGGTGGCTCATTGCAGAGCAGGCTAACAGCGGCGCATTCTACGGAATGGATTTGTCAAAAACCGGAAATGCCTTTTACCAGAAGGTGGTTCTCGAGAACAGGATATTCCGCGACAGGGACTATTTGTGGCCCATACCCAACAACGAAGTTTTAAAAAATGAGAAACTGGTGCAAAATACCGGTTGGTAACTGATCTGCTGACATTTAAATTAATCGTACATCATGAATTTTTTACGTCATACTATAAAATGCGCGGCCGGATTACTTGCAGTTGGCATTGCCATCAGCGCCTGTAACAAACCCGATGAGATCACAGTCCCTTTTGAAGGCACGATTTACATGCCGCAGGCTTTTGCCGAAAAAAGCGCTATCACCTTAATCCTTGCAGACTCTGCAGAGAAGATCGCCTTTGGGGGGGCCTATGCCGGACTTGGATTTCCTGGCAGCGACATACCGCTCACCTTCGAACTGAAACCCAACCTGATCAGCACGTATAACGCAAGCAATGGCACTTCCTACAGGCTCTTGCCAGATTCAGCTTACACCATACAAGGACTTAGTTCGGTGATACCATCAGGCAAAACAACGTCCAATCCCCTGACCCTGTCAGTAGCTTCTAAAAAGCTATCGAGAGACTTTCAGTATATCCTGCCAATTGAATTAACCTCAGCCGGGGGATCTAAGATCGATTCGGCCAGGAAGATCGCTTATATACGCATCGAGAACATTATTCGTAAAGAAACGGATATCACACAGCTTGCAAAACTCTCTGTTTCCCAGGAGCACAGAGATGGCCCGGGCGCCGGCGAAGCCTCATCAAAGCTGGTTGATAACAATACAGCTTCTAAGTTTCTATTACATAGTTTTCCCGCTAATTTCTGGGCACAACTTACGTTTACCGAAGCGAAAGTTATTGGAGCCTATACCCTAACATCGGGCAATGATGCTTCCGAAAGAGATCCAAGAGACTGGCAGATCCAGGGTTCTAATAATGGTACTACCTGGACTACCCTGGATACCCGGACTAATATGGTATTTACAGCCTTCGGACAAACCCAGTTCTTCGAATTCGCCAATGAAACCCCGTATCTGCATTACAGATTGTCGATATCGGCTCTCAGGGGTAACGCAATTGGCGGTCTGTTCCAGTTGGCTGAGTGGAGATTGATCACATTTAAATAAAAGTAAACGCTTTCCTCAAACAAGTATCAGGCCGGTGTGAAATATAATAAACTTCGCCCCGGCCTTTTTCTCTCAATTTATTGACAAAAATGACAGCGCGTCTATCTATCTGTTTCATTGCATTCACAATGTTCTTTTACAGTTGCAGTAAGAAAACTATTCCCTCAACATCGGCAACCATCGCAACAGTGACAGCTGATAGTTCCTTTTATCCTCCTTATAGCTGGCAGGAACACTGGTTCGATCACCGGCAGGTCATCAAAAGAGTATATTTTAATAATAATGTAGCTGTATATTTTGATAATGATGTAAGCCGTGAAAAAACCAGCTGGCTCTTTGGCCTGGTAGACAGCGCCTGGGCCTACACCAAAAAAGAATATGGCAGCTTTGGCAACGCTGATACGACCAATCGTTTATTCGCCGTTTTTCATACGAACAAATATGGAGGCGGGCATCCTGGTACCTACCTGGCATCACGGCACGATTTCAGAAATGTAATTGACCTGGGCTCCGGACCTGATGCGTGGACAAACCAGACAGACTGGGAACTAAGCGCTACCATACACGAGATCTCACATATAGTAGAGGGCGCATCAAAAGGTGTAAGAGAATCCCCTGCATTCGATATCTGGGGAGATAGCAAATGGGCTGAAATTTACGTGTACGATATTTACAATTACCTGGGAAGAACAGACATCCAAAAAAGAGTATTTGATGAGTGTATGGAAAAAACAGACGCTTATCCCCGGGCCAATACCGCCTGGTTCAGAAATTGGTTTTTCCCTATTTACGAGCAATATGGTAAAGCGAAAGTTTTAAACCGTTTTTTTGAACTGCTGGCTGCACATTTTCCTAAAAGACCAGGAGCCAATGGCATATCAACTTACGCAAGAAGAATGAATATGGGAGAATTTATTCATTTCTGGAGCGGCGCATCAGGAGCAGACCTTTCCATTCGTGCCCAAATGGCTTTTGGCACCAAAGACAGATCGGGGGCCGATTGGTGGCCCCAACTTGAAAAAGCAAAAAAAGATTTCAGCGGAATTACCTATAAAGCCGACTCAACATATGGCACCATTATTTCAAAACAAGCCTTGCTGGAAGTCAGTAAAGAAAACGAAAACGGCCCCAACGGCACGGAAGGCTCATCTAAGCTGACGGACCTGGATAATAACAGTAAATTTTTCGTAAAAGGTTTTTCACCCGGGTTCTCTATCCTGCAAACGCCTGCTAATGCAACTGCCGTTAATGCCTATCTACTTACTTCCGGGAACGATGCAGCAGCGCGCGATCCTAAAGCCTGGGTATTGGAAGGCTCTCAAGATAAATTGAGCTGGGCGGTATTGGATAACAAAACAAATCAATCTTTTACTTACCGCAATGAGATCAAAATTTTTAATTTTCCGAATAAAGTTGCCTACAAACACTATCGCCTTCGTATTACCGAAACAGCCGGCAGTCCTGATATTCAGCTCTCTGAATGGCAATTATTGCGTAAATAAACCATTACATGTGCGTTAACAATTGGTTTAAAGTTTATTAGGTAAAAAAACGGAAAACTCTTTTTATTTTTATCCATTGGCAGACCAATCGGCTCATTCAGGTCGTACTAACGATTACAGACAGACCATGAAACAATTACTGGCATCAACCCAACAATGTGATTAAACATATTTTGTAATGACAAACGATAAAAAAAAGATAGGCACTTTATTAGTGGTCATGTGCATTCTTTTACAAACAGTACAGACAGCCTCGGGCCAATTAAAAAAGATCAACGACCGGTTGCCCTATTTGCAACAGGCATTTGTAGATCTTCGGTTCGGAATGTTTATACATTTCAACATCCCTACTTACATGAACCAGGATTGGGCTGACCCGGAGGCTTCCCCTTCCTTGTTCAATCCGGCAAAACTCGATTGTAACCAGTGGGCCCAGGCAGCCAAAAGCGCCAATATGAGTTATGGTTGCCTTACTACCAAACACCATAGCGGCTTTAGCATCTGGGATACAAAGACCACCCCCTATAATGTAATGAACAGCCCGCTGAAGCGCGATGTAGTAAAAGAATTCACCGAAGCTTTTAGAAAAGCTGGCTTAAAAGTAATGCTGTACTATTCTATTTTAGATACCCATCATCAATTAAGACCCAACTCCATTACACCGGCTCATATTAAAATGGTTAAAGACCAGATCACCGAGTTATTAACCAGGTATGGCAAAATAGAGGCTTTAATTATTGACGGATGGGATGCGCCCTGGTCAAGGATCAGCTATGATGATATCCCGTTTGAAGAGGTATACCTGCTTATAAAAAAGCTACAACCTGACTGCCTGGTGATGGACCTTAATGGCGCCAAGTATCCCGCTGAAGGGATGTTCTATACGGATATCAAAACCTATGAAATGGGCGCAGGGCAAAAAGTACAGGAAGAGAAGAACAGGATGCCCGCATTGGCTTGCCTGCCTATCAATTCTTCCTGGTTCTGGAAAGATGATTTTCCCACCACGCCAGTAAAAGAACCTTCGAAACTGGTGAACGATTTAATTATTCCACTTAATAATGCCAACTGTAATTTCATCCTCAATGTGGCCCCCAATAAAGACGGGCTCATTGATGATAACGCCCTGGCTTCTTTAAAAGAAGTGGGCAAAATGTGGAGCAATAAGGGACCTGTACCCGGCTTGCCTTTATTGGATGCGCCAATCATTTCGCACAACCTGGCTACAAGAAAACCCAGTAACTCAAGCTGGAGTGATGATATGAACATAATGGATTTTGCCAACGATGACCGTTATACCACATCATGGGTA
>JBCNOR010000469.1:0-4525 GCA_039593785.1 Niabella sp.
ATACCGCCATCAATCGTATACGCACCCGGGCAAAAATGCCCTCATTGCCCAACGGTCTTTCCCAGGCGCAGTTACGCAAGGCGCTGAGGTATGAGCGTAAAGTAGAACTGGCCAATGATGGGCTGCGCTGGTATGACCTGCGGCGCTGGGATATAGCAAAGACGGTGATGAACGGGATGATATACCTGAACCGTGATGCCAAAGCATGGACCAGTGCTGTATTAACCGGTTTCGATGATAATTATACGCCTATTTATAATCATGCTGAAGCGGCTAAATACTTTACCACGCAGGAGGTAGTATACCGGGTAAATAAAGATGAGTTATGGCCGGTGCCCAAATCGGAGATCGATGCCAGCAATAAGCTGACGCAGAACCCGGGGTATTAGGAAGCGGTTGATAGTGTATGGCCAATAGGCGATAGTGAATTAAATAAAAACGAATGACGAAATTGTTTCGCCCCGAAAACAGGAGATGGTGGATCATCGCGGTAATCTTTATTGCGATCGTCTTTAATTATGTAGACCGGCAGGTAGTGTCAATACTGAAACCCGTTTTAAAAAACGAATTTCAGTTGGACGATAGCGGGTATGCTATTATTATTAATGTATTTACGATATGCTATGCGTTAATGTACCCGGTAACAGGCTGGATGGTTGATCGCTTCGGGGCTAAAGTGGTGATGTTCTATGGCGTGTTAACCTGGTCCATAGCCTGTATTGGTGGCGGCTTTGCCCGCAGTGTGGGTCAACTGGCTTTTTTCAGGGGACTGCTCGGTGCGGCTGAACCTACTAACTTTCCATCACAGCTGAAGGTAGTGGCAATATGGTTCCCGGGAAAATTGAGGGCCACAGCTAACAGTTTGTGCGTAGCGGGCAGCTCTATAGGAGCCATCATAGCGCCGCCACTGGTAGCCTGGCTGGCTATTCAATACAGTTGGCAAACGGCTTTTATTGTGTTGGGAGCTGTGGGGCTGATAATTGCAGTGCTATGGAAGCTGGTATACCAGGACCCTCCCGCACATATTATGCAGGAAGCCGTGCAGGATGAAACTGCGCCGTCTGATCAGCCGGTACCGGTTGCAGCTTTTTCCTGGAAACAGCTTTGGACCACCAGAAGTTTGTGGGGTGTGTTGCTGATCAGGTTTGTGAGCGACCCTGTATGGTATTTCTGTTTGTTTTGGCTACCCGGGTATTTGCAGGAACAATCCGGCCTGTCACTGGCACAGGTGGGTATGTTTGGCTGGATACCTTTCCTGGTCGCGGACCTGGGAGCTATAGGCACTTCCGCCTGGTCGGACCGGCTGGTAAAAAAAGGATATGCCCCTTTAAGAGCCCGTAAATTAATGCTGACGGTGACTGCCTGTTTTGCTCCCCTTTGCGCGCTGGCGCCTTACCTGCCCAATGCAGCCAGTACGCTTGCCGTATTCAGTATCGTAGCTGTAGCCTGTTTAAGCTGGTTATTTACCATAAGTGTGGTAGTAGCAGAAGCTTTTCCTGTAAAAAATGTGGCCAGTGTATTAGGAATCGCAGGAGGCTTTGGTGCATTAGGAGCCGTACTCTTCAACAGTTTTGTGGGCTCACTGATGGGAACGGTTGGCGCCGGTAAAATATTTTTAGCAATGGCAGTATTACACCCCGTCGCCATTTTGATATTATGGACAATGACCAGAAAAGAACAGCCTAAAACAATTCACTTCTTTCAAAACAAAATCAATCATAATGACAAATAATATAATAGAACCCGCAAAAGAACTTCCGGTTAGAGCATCAGTGGATGTATTGGTTATCGGTGGCGGACCATCAGGTATCATGGCGGCACTGGCTGCTGCCGAAGAAGGTGCTAATGTAATGCTTATAGAGAGCCGCAGCTTTGTAGGTGGCAATATGACGATTGGATTACCGATCCTCGGATTCCTGGGACAGAAAGGTAACCAGATCATCAAAGGGCTTCCTCAAAAATATATCGACCGGTTAAAAGCTATAGAAGCTTCCAGTGAGCACCGGCCCTGCCCGCTGCATATGAGCCTTACTTTGGTTGAACCCGAAGCTGTAAAAACGGTAGCCTTGCAAATGCTGGTTGAAGCCGGCGTGAATATATTGTTTTATGCCTTTTGTGCAGGAGTTGTAAAAGAAGGTGATGAATTGAAAGGTGTCATCATAGAAAGCAAAGCGGGAAGGGAAGTAGTGCTTTCTAAAGTAACTATTGACTGCAGCGGTGACGCGGATGTGGCTTTTAAATCCGGCGTTCCCTGCGAATTTGGTAATGAACAAGGCGGCGTTCAACCGCCTACATTAATGTTCTGCCTGGGTGGTGTTGACACAGAAAAACTACGCCTGAGTATTGCGGAAGAGCCTCGAACCTATTTAACAGATTTTATTCCGGCAGAATATTTTGGTCAAAACAACCAGTTTGTACTGGTAGGCATGCGCAACCTGATCAACCAGGCAAAAGAGGAGGGCTTATCATTGCCTACGGAAAGAACCATTCTGATAACCGGTTTGCGTAAAGGCGAAATATGGGTAAACATGACCCGTGTAAATGGCGTCAACGGTACTGATCCTGCCAGTCTTACCTGGGGTGAGATAGAGGGACGCAAGCAAATCGAAGATATCCAGCGATACCTGGTGAATTATGTGCCGGGCTTTGAAAATGCTTACTTCCTGAAAACAGCACCCTTCCTTGGCATTCGCGAAACGCGCCGCATCAAAGGGCAATATACCATGGATCGAGATGATATTATGAGCTGCCGCCATTTTGACGACGCGATTGCGGTTGCCAGCTATCCGTTGGACATTCATCACCCGGTGGGCGGTGGCTGTACACTTGAATGGTGTGGTGATTGTTATGATATACCTTACCGGTCGTTGGTGCCACTGCATATCAAAAATTTGCTGGTAGCGGGCCGGGCAATTTCTACTACCCATGAAGCTATGTCCGCCATAAGAGTGATGGCGCCTTGTATGGCCATGGGAGAAGCAGCGGGTCGTGCGGCTAAAATGGCGGTTAAAGAAGGCATTCAGCCGGATGCAATTGATGTAAAAGCATTGCAACAGGAGCTGCTGGAAAAAGGAGCTTACCTGCGTATTCCCCAGGAAACTAGCATTTAATATTATAAAGTATGTCTGCACCAAGAAGAAAATTTATAAAGCAGTTGGGCCTGGGTGCTGTTTCTGCCACAATACTCCCTTTTTTGAGTAGGGCTGCCGGAACAACTGCTTCCCTTGGCTTTCACCGGGTGTTGTCCTGTAATATTAGGGTTGCCCTGCCTGAAGATGAGGCTAAGGGGGTCGGCTGGCCGCAGCGAAAAGATACTTGTATACAGGTAATCAAAAATCAGCAACCAGACATTGTGGGGTTCCAGGAAGTATTAAAAGTACAGGCAGAAGACATCAGGAAAGCATTTCCCCATTTCAATCTTTTTGGTTTCGAAGGCCCGGAAATGGATGCCCATCCGACAGGCTACCATGGCATTGCAAAAAACCCGGTACTGTTTAATCAGGAACGATATGAATTATTAACAGGAGGTACTTACTGGCTTTCAGAAACGCCTTTGGTAGCTGGTAGTAAATCATGGGAGACCGCGAGGGCGCGGCATGCCAATTGGGTACGGTTAAAAGAGCGTAAAACCGGCAAAGAATTACGGATCGTTAATCTGCACCTCGACCATATATCCGATGAGGCTAAACTGCAACAAGCCCGGATGGTAGCCGGGGAAAGCGCGCAGTATCCCACCGGTTTTGCCCAAATATTAACCGGCGACTTTAATAGCCGTTTCAATAGCCCTGTACTCGCCTCATTAAGAAACAGTGACTGGAAGGAAAGCTTTGAAACATTACATGGACAAAAAGAAGCGGGTCATACCGGTCATGAGTTTGAGGGAACCGCTTATACAAAAGCCGCCTCAAAAGGACGCATTGATTATATATGGTATAGAGGAAGTATTAAGCCGGTACAAAGTAAGGTAGTTAAAGACGCAATAAAAGGCAAATTCCCCAGCGATCATTTTTTTATGCTTTCCGATTTTGAAATATAGTATGTAGACGATGGATGATAGATCGCTCACAATTGAATAATATCGCTCAAATAGTAAAACAGTAATATGAAACAATTAGGAATAATTTGGACTTTGCTCCTGGTGCTGGCTTCCCAGTTGGCTTTCGCACAGGATGCATACCGGAAACCGGTTTTAGAGCAAAAAGGATCATGGTCAGTGATCATGGTGCCCGACATTCAGAACTATGTAAAATGGAGCAGAAACCAGCCCATCCTGGATCTGATGATGGCCTGGGTTGAGGATAATATTGATAGCCTCAATATTAAAATGGTGATAGGAGTAGGTGACCTGGTGGAAAACAATGAAAAGATCACTACTGATTATGATGGCAATCAAACCACGCAGCAGCAGTGGCAATCAGCTGCACGTGCATTTGGCAAGCTTGATGGTAAAGTGCCTTATATAGCTGCTACAGGTAACCATGATTATAGCATTGACCGGCAGGGGAACCGTAGTTCGCGCTACCAC
>JBCNOR010000047.1:0-14749 GCA_039593785.1 Niabella sp.
ATAAGTTTTGAATACAAAAAATGCGGTAGGAGGATTTTTTACTTTCAGCAGTTCTTTCATGGCCCGATGGGTTTTCTCTTCAGAGAAGTCTACTTCCCGCAGCAATTGCGGATCAAAATCAATTTTCAATTTTTCCAGCGCTTTCTTATACGCTTCCAGTCTTTGATGGCTGGTGCTCAGCATTTTAGGCCCCATCAGGTGGGCAATGCGCCGATGGCCGAGTTGGTATAAATAATCGATGGCCAATGAGCCTGCATGTATGTTATCTGCCGTTACATTATTAAAGATGGGCTGACCAAAGGAACGGGTAAGGAATACAACCGGTATACCGTTTTGCTCCAGCTGTGTAAATAGATCAGATTTGTTGGTATTCTTGGAAATGGTGATGATAACGCCATCTACCCGGTTGCTGATCAGGTTTTTTATAATCTGTTCCTCCTTGTCAGCGTCTTCATGTGATTGAGCAATAATTACCTGGTACTTATGTTTACCCGCTATTTCCTCAACGCCGCGTATAGCGGCTACAAAAAACTGGTCAATCAGGTCAGGAATGACTATCCCCAGCGTGAAAGACTTACTCTGTTTAAAGTGCCTTGCTGCTTCATTGGGAACATAGTTCCAATCCTTGGCCAGCCGGCGCACCCGCTCTTTCGTTAAATCACTTATATTGGCATGATTGCTCAGCGCTTTAGAAACTGTTGATACGGACATATTCAGTTTCTTTGCTATGTCTTTTATAGTGACCCCTTTTTTCACAGGCAAAATATACAAACAATTTTCAAAAGTTCACCTGAATTAGTGAATAGAGCTCTTAAAGGATATTTTTGGCTACGATTTATATATTTTGTTCTTTTGCTACCTTGTTTAATCAATTCTACATATAATGATACAGGTGGGCGGTACAAAACTGTCTTTGAAAGATTTCGAGGAAATTCTTCTTTATAAAAAGCCGATTGCCCTGGATAAGGCTGCTATTGAAAGAGTACAGGCATCCTTTGATTTTTTAAAGCAATTCTCTAATCATAAACTGATTTATGGAATCAATACCGGGTTTGGGCCAATGGCTCAATACAAGGTAAGTGATGATAATATTCTTCAGCTGCAGTATAACCTTATCCGTAGCCACAGCAGCGGAGGAGGTACCGTCTTAAATCCTTTATTAGGCCGGGCTGTAATGATTGCCCGATTGAACAACCATTTACAGGGGTACTCCGGAGTGCACCTGGAGCTGGTGGAGTTAATGACTGCTATGATCAATGCCGACCTGGTTCCCTGTATTTATGAGCATGGAGGTGTGGGCGCCAGCGGCGACCTGGTACAGCTGGCTCACCTGGCTTTAGGAGTAATTGGAGAAGGAGAAGTGTGGTACCAGGGACAATTGATGCCTGCCGCACAGGGATTTGAACTGGCTGGTTTAAAACCTTTACAGGTGCATATCCGGGAAGGACTTTCGCTGATCAATGGTACTTCAGCTATGACCGGTGTAGGATTGTTAAATATTATCCGCGCGCATAAATTGGTAGATTGGTCCGTGACACTTTCTGCAATAACCAATGAGCTGATGGAAGTATATGATGACCATTTCTCTCATGAACTCAATATTGTTAAACACCATAAAGGACAGAATTATATCGCTGCTGCCTTCAGGGATGTTTTGGCTGGCAGCCAGATGATCCGCAGCCGTTCTGAGCATTTATATAACCCTGAGAATATCCAGCATGATGTATTTGAAGATAAGGTACAGGAGTACTACTCTTTACGTTGTGTAACACAGGTGCTCGGCCCCGTATATGATGCGCTGGTACAGGCTGAAAATACGGTGGTAAACGAGCTGAACTCGGTGAACGACAACCCTGTGGTAGATGTTGCCAATCAGAATATATTTCATGGAGGTAATTTCCACGGAGATTATGTATCCTTTGAAATGGACAAGCTGAAGATTGCAATCACCAAGCTCACCATGTTAAGTGAGCGTCAGCTTAATTATTTCCTTAACAGCAGGCTAAACCAAAAGTTTCCTCCATTTGTAAATCTGGGAGTGCTTGGGTTTAACTTCGGCATGCAGGGCATACAGTTTACAGCTACTTCCACAACGGCTGAAAACCAAACGCTTTCTTTCCCCATGTATGTACATAGTATACCTAATAATAACGATAACCAGGATATTGTAAGTATGGGCTTTAATGCTGCCCAGCTTACGAAGAAAGTAATCGATAATGCTTACGAAGTCATTGCTATACAGGCCATGACGCTATTGCAGGCAGTAGATTACCTGGAGTGCCAGGAAAAAATGTCGCCTAAAACAAAAGCCGTATATGATGCGCTTCGCAACATCTTTCCAAAGTTTGTTGAAGACAGTCCGCTGTATAAAAGCCTGGCCAAAGTACGCACCTGGCTGGAGGCTAATGCGCCGGCAACTATTTATGGCTAGTTTTTTGTCGCCGTATGCATGAGGTATTAACCTTGCTGTTCGCTGGGGCGGGCTGTTGCATACTTCGGCTATTCGCTATCACTATTAACTATTACCTATCAACAATTAACAAATATGAATTGTGCTCTTGTAACCGGTGGCTCCCGTGGTATTGGTAAAGCCATTTGCATAAAGCTGGCAACCATGGGCTTTTACATCCTGATCAACTATAAAGGCAACCAGCAGAAAGCAGAAGAAACGCTGGCTGAGGTAAGGGCCGCCGGTAGTGATGGCGAGCTGTTGCAATTTGATGTAGCAAACCGGGAAGAAGTACAAACCGTTTTAAATGGCTGGATGGAAGCCAATACCGGGAAAGTTATCGAAGTCTTGGTGAATAATGCCGGTATTAAAGATGATGTGTTGTTGATGTGGATGAAGGATGAACAATGGGATAGTGTCCTGGATACCAGCCTGGGAGGTTTTTTTAATGTAACACGTATTATAGTGAACAGCATGCTGCGTCAACGGTACGGTCGCATTGTAAATGTGGTTTCACTGAGTGGATTAAAAGGCCTGGCGGGGCAAACGAATTATTCTGCTGCAAAAGGCGGTGTGATTGCCGCAACCAAGGCATTGGCCCAGGAAGCTGGTAAACGTAATATTACAGTGAACGCTGTTGCTCCCGGTTTTATCAAGACTGACATGACGGTTGATATAGACGAGGCACAAATGAAACAGTTGATCCCTGCCAACCGTTTTGGTACCCCCGAAGAAGTAGCACACGCAGTAGGATTTTTTGTAACAAAGGACGCAGGTTATATTACCGGACAAGTGCTGTCCGTAAACGGCGGATTATACACCTAAAGCGAAGTGCGGACGTTGTAAAGCGATACCGGTATCTTAAGCCTGCGATCTGCTATCCGGCATCCAGTATCTAGCATCCAGTATCTAGTATCTGCTATCTTCCATCTAATATCTAAATCTCACCACTTCATCAGGGCGCTGGCCCAGGTAAAGCCGCTTCCAAATGCAGATAAGCAAACCAGGTCGCCTTCTTTTACCCTGCCGGCCTCCCAGGCCTCGCAAAGTGCCAGGGGCACAGAAGCCGCAGTGGTATTGCCATATTTCTGGATATTGTTAAATACCTGGTCGTCACGTAAACGAAGTTGCTGTTGTATAAATTGCGCAATACGCAGGTTAGCCTGGTGAGGGATCAGCAGCTTTAAGTCTTGGGGCTGATAGCCGTTTTGATTTAATGCCTCATAAATAACTTCCGGCATTTTGACTACCGCTCTTTTAAAAACTGCCTGCCCGTCCATGTAGGGGAAAATGTCTTCTTTATCCAATAGCTCCTGCGTAATAAACATATTGCCATAAGGGCTTTCAGGAACGGGAGGTTTCCACTGCGGATTATGTACCCCGGCATGAAAGCCAGGATTGGGCATGCTTAATATTTCGGCATCAGCCCCATCACTGTGCAAGTGAGTGCTCAGTATACCGCGATCTGCAGTAGGAGAGGCCTGTAGTACTACAGCGCCGGCGCCATCACCAAAAATTACGGATACATTACGGCCACGTGTACTGAAGTCCAGTGCATAAGAATGTACTTCAGCGCCAATAACCAATATGTTTTTATACATACCCGTTTTGATAAACTGGTCGCCGATACTTAAAGCATATACAAAACCGCTGCATTGGTTGCGCACATCCAAAGCGCCAATCTCTCTCAAACCCAATAAACGTTGTACCAAAACCCCGCAGCCGGGGAAAAAATAGTCGGGGCTTAAAGTGGCAAAAATCAAAAAGTCAATATCGTTAGCGGTAACGCCCGCGCGTTCCATGGCCTGCTTTGCCGCATTAGCTCCAATGGTGGCCGTGGTTTCCTCGAAGCGGGTAACATAACGACGTTCTCGTATGCCGGTACGTTCCTGTATCCAGGCATCATTCGTATCCATCACTTTGGTCAGGTCATCATTGGTAACCACATTTTCGGGAACGTATTTTCCTATCCCGGCAATAATCGTCGAGTTCATACTAACAAGTGTTATTCATAGCAAGATAACAAATACCTGCAATTTGCAATAGTTGTAGCTTGAAATAATTACACCGTTCAAACACAACGTTAAAGTGCCCAGGCTTTATCTCCTTTTTTATAAGGGAATGCCCCGTCGTAACGCCCCGGGGTTTCTACATAACGCAGCGCTTTGGTCATGCCTTCTTTAGAAGAAAAATAGCCCCAAAGCGTTAGTTGTCGCATCATGGCAAAGTAGTGAGGCGGGTAACTTTGTTTGAGATAGCGGGCTCCAAAATTGTGTTTAGCTTCCTCAGCCTTAACCCAATCGTCCTGTTGTTTACTAAACAGCTCTTTTTCTTTTTTGTAGGCCTCGGTTTCTTTGTAGGCTTTTGCTTCTTTGTGCAGTGCAGTTAAGAATGTTTCTTTTTCGGTGGCCGATAAATCGGTAAAAGCTTTCTGGTATTTTTCTTTACAGGCAGTTTTAAACGTAGCAATGCCTTTAATAAAATGATCCTGCTCTATTGGGGTATAGCAGTCTGTTACGATCTGCTTCATAAATGTTCCTACCTGGGCTGCCTTACCTCCGCCCGAATCAGGTGTGGTGGGAATAATGGTTTCAGCAATATCGTCCAGCAGTGCGATGTCATCGGTATTAAATAAGCTCGTTGAAGCGGCTTTGTTTTTACATCCCGATAAAAACACTTCCGCGCCTATAATGGCTCCTCCTAATAAAACGGAAACGCTGGCTAAGGCCTCTCTTCTATTCATGATTTTTAATAGTTAGATTTTTAAACGATAGATAATAAATAACAGGCAATGAGGAATTCATTAACAACTATCACAGGTTTCCTTTTTTTAGTTCGGCTACGGCATAGTCTGCTGCCCGCGCTGTAAATGCCATATAAGTTAATGAAGGGTTGACACACCCGGCTGATGTCATAAACGAGCCATCTGTTACAAACACATTAGGCGCATCCCATACTTGGTTCCATTTGTTGAGTACTGAAGTTTTAGGATCATTACCCATACGTGCCGTACCCATTTCATGTATACCCTGTCCCATTACGCCATCGTTGTCAAATCCGTATACATCCTTTACGCCAGCCTTTTCGAGCATTTCTTTTCCATCTTCAACAATATCCCTGCGCATCTTTTTTTCATTGTCTTTTAATTCTGCATCTATCGCAAGTATATTAAGTCCCCATTTGTCTTTCCGGCTTTTATCAAGTGTTACCACGTTATCATAATAGGGGAGCACTTCTCCAAAGCCACCCATCCATACGCCCCAGTTGCCGGGTTCGGTAAGTGCTTCTTTCAGGGCAACACCCACCGCTATTTCCTCCGCTGCTTTAGTGCCCCTGTTTCTTGCGGCACCGCCCTGGTAGCCAAAGCCCCTGAGATAATCCCTCTTTTCGTTATTCAGGTTCCGGTAACGTGGAATATAAACACCGTTAGGTCGTCGGCCATAAACATAATGCTCTTCATAGCCTTCCATTCTTCCCCCCGCACCAGAGCCCAGGTGATGGTCCATTAAATAATGCCCTAATGCGCCACTGCTGCTCCCCAGTCCGTCAGGCCATACATCTGTAGCTGAGTTGAGCAATAGCCAGGTGCTGTTAAGGGTGGAGGCATTCACAAATACTATTTTAGATTTGTAATTATAGGTTTGATTGGTTTCCGCATCCAGCACTTCTACACCTGTTGCCTTTTTTTTATCCTTGTCGTATAGTATTTGTGTAACAATGCTCATGGGGCGAAGCGTAAGATTACCGGTTTTAACGGCCGCCGGGAGCGTTGAAGATTGTGTGCTGAAATAACCTCCGAACGGGCAACCAAATTCGCATTTGTTACGGTATTGGCAGGGTGTTCGCCCGGGTACCGGGGCTGTCAGGTGGGCGCACCGGCCAATGATCAAACGCCGCTGATCGTTATACTCCTTTTTAATGCGGGCAGCTATATCTTTTTCAACAATATTCATATCCATAGGCGGTAGAAACTGCCCGTCGGGTAGCTGGGGCAGGTTTTCTATGCTGCCGCTTACTCCAATGAATTTCTCTACATGATCGTACCAGGGGGCGATTTCTTTATAACGAACGGGCCAATCTATTTCAATTCCTTCCTTGGCATTAGCTTCAAAATCAATATTACTCCAGCGGTAGGTTTGTTTTCCCCACAATAAAGAACGGCCGCCTACCTGGTAGCCCCGGAACCAGTTGAATTGCTTGACTTCAGTATAAGGGGTTTCGGCGTCGTTTGCCCACCAGTCCAGGTTTTTTTCGTTAGGGCCAAATCCCCTGATCCGGTTAACATAAAGCTCTTTCTGGGCTAAGGTAAGGCTCCCATGATGTGGAAACTCCCAGGGACCTTTAGCCGTGTTTTTGTAATCCTTGATGTGCTCAACATTCTTGCCACGTTCGAGCATCAATACTTTTAGTCCTTTCTCGCAGAGTTCTTTGGCAGCCCATCCACCGCTGATACCAGAACCAATAACAATGGCATCAAAATACTGTTCCTTCATAAATTCAATCGTTTTAATTTTTATTGCGCTCAACGGAAGAAATAGCTTGGATCGCTTTCAAGAAATAAAGGGAAACTCCCCTGAGCACGACGAAAATATAATTTTTTTTCCAATTGAAACCGATTTCATTTTAACTAAAATTCACAATAAAAACCGGATCAAGAATTATCCGGTTTTTATTGTGACATTAAATGTTGACAGAACGGCTATTTCACACGCTTTTGCAATTCATCTACCTTCAGGTTCATCATGCGTCCAATTTTTTCCTTGTTACGATAAGTGATGATGCGCAGTTGTGAGGCCCCTTTGGGGATGATCAACGGTTCTTTGTAAGCAGGGTAAAAATTGTCAGGTGGTGAATTATCAAAGCTATAATGCATCGTCAAGCCACTGATCTCGGGAGTAAGCTCAACAGCATATTGCCCACCAGCCAGTTTTTTGACCGTTACAGCCGGATCATACATAGCGGGTGAGTAGTTGGTTTCGGCATATTGAAATCTTTTAAAATGATCCTCGGTTTTGGCAACAAATCCATCCCAGTTCTTTTTCTCTTCGGGGGACCATAATGACTCCGAAATAGCAAAGCCACGTGGCCAGGTCATGTACTCGGCATAACGAATAGTAGATATCTGTTCGGTCCATAAATTAGCTTGTCCGCCGAGGATGAATTTGGCATTGGCTCCTCGGGGCAGCGGGTTAAACTTATATGATTGGCTTAGCAGCAGTTTGGCATACACGGGAGATTCTACAGCTACGTCGCCCTGCATATAGTCAATATAGGCAAAGGTCGTTGGGCTCATTACCACGTAATGGCCTTTTTGAGACGCTTCAATGCCTGCCTTTTCACCCCGCCAGCTCATAATAGCAGTGGAGGGGGATACGCCCCCTTCAAGCACCTCATCCCAGCCCATCATTTTTTTGCCCTTGGCTTTTACGATGGTTTCCACTCTTTTTTCAAAATACGCCTGCACCTGCGGAATGGTCTTTAAACCTTCCCGTTTCATTAATGCCTGTACCTGCGCATTCTTTTCCCAGAAATTATGAGGCGCTTCATCGCCACCCAAATGTATATATTCAAAGGGGAAGAGTTGGGCTACTTCAGTAAGCACTTTGTCCATAAAGCCATATACTTTTTCATTGGCGGGGCAGAGGGTGTTGTCCAGGAGTGCAATGGGCGGAGCGCCACGCGACCAATCCATTATTGGCTGCCCGTAGCGGGGTTGGTATTTGTCGGCTCCCGGTGTGCAGGATAATTCGGGGTAAGCCGCTATAGCCGCCAGGCTGTGGCCCGGCACATCGATCTCGGGGATTATATTAACAAATCGCTCGCTGGCGTATCGTACCAGCTCCTTAATATCTTCATGTGTATAAAAACCACCGTAGGTTTTGGGTTCGTTGGGCTCAGCCGCACCAAAGCTGTTAAAGGTTCCCGTACGGTTAATCCTCCAGGCTCCAACCTCGGTAAGTTTCGGCAGGCTTTTAATTTCCAGGCGCCAGCCTTCGTCGTCGGTTAAATGAAAATGGAGGATATTGTATTTATACCGAACCATAGCGTCAATATATTGCTTCACCTCATCCACGGTAAAAAAATGCCGGGATACATCCAGCATTAAACCACGCCAGTTGAGTTTGGGCTGATCTTTAATTTCCACTACCGGTATTTCCCATTTTACATTTTGTACCGGTTGTTTGCTTTCAATGGCCGGGGGCAACAATTGCAGCAAGCTTTGAACGCCATAAAATATACCTGCCGGTTTATTGGCCTTTATAGAAACTTTAGCAGGCGTAACAGATAGTGTATAACCTTCTTTGCCTAACTGATCTCCGGGTACTAACTCTAATGAAATGTGAGCCTTACCGGCGTCAGTGGTAGTAGTAACGGCATTACCCGTAGCAATGGACAATTTCCGCTCCAGGAATTTAAGCGTATGGGCCAGCTCTGTTGATGCAGGCGCAGACAGCCTGGTTTCCTTAGGCAGTTCAAAAGTTCCGGATCCGCTGATAGCAGAGACGGGCTCGGGGATGATTTTTACAGACGGTTGCGACCGGGCTGTTAGAAATGTAGAAATAAATAGCAGCAGGGTGATCCAATTTTTTGTCATAGAGAATATTTTTTAGCAATAGCAATAGGGCTGAAGATACGTAAACTGTGTAAATCACAAGCTTGTAGCCTTAAACGGAATGAGATTTTCTATTATGTTTTTTTGGTATTTGTTTATCTTAGCTGCTTTTTCAATATACATTAACATAGCAAAATGAGAAAAGTAGGGTTGTTATTAGTGATGATGTACATCTGCATGAGTACTTTTAGTCAAACAAGTCTTGAAACTTATTTGAAAGAAAATAATAGTGAGCTTTACTCCGAACTAAGGTCAGGTAAACTAACCGGGGCCGATTTTAACGGAAGCCAGTATGTATTGTTGGGAGAAGTACATGGTTTTTCTGATGTACAGGATGTGGACCTGGAATTAATAAAGCTTTTAAGTAGCAGGTACCAGTTCAGGCACTATATAGCAGAGATGGATGATGCCAAGGCCTGGTTACTCAACAAGTATCTTTCTACCGGTGACGAATCGTTACTGCACAATATTTTCAAAAGTTGGGAACGGGATACCGCGCAATGGGCTAATTTACCTTACTTTAATAAATTCAAAAAGCTATATGAGTATCAAAAGCAACTGCCTGCCAATAAAAAAATAGTAGTTGTTGGAATAGATCAACCCCACGATTATAGTATTGTAAAAGAATACCTGGCTTTTCTCAGTCAATCCGTTAAGGGGCAACAGTTCGGGGCACAGGTTGAAAAACTGAGTAATGCAATTGATGAAAGGAATAAAAGTGCCATACAGGCATCCGCAACTGACCTGCTTAAAAATATTAATAATGAAACGGATAAAGGTGCCAGGGCATTAGGAAGTAACCGTCAACCAATCTTACTATTATTAAATAACCTCAGTGCAATTGGCAAAACACGCGATGGAGTTATGTTTGATAACCTCGAACGTTATATTAATACCTATCAGTTACAAAAAGCTAAAATGTATGGCTTCCTCGGCTTCTTCCATTGCTTACAGGCATCCTATAATCAAAATAGTCCTTTTGCCTACCTGCTGAAGAAAACAATGAAGAATGCTAAAGTAACCAGCATTGTTTGCTATTACAAAGACGGAATGATCATGATGCCCTATAATGCACAAATGAAGCAGATGATACCCGTAACGGTGGCGGCACAGTTTTGGAGCCAGTATCCCGACTTTGCCAGCAGTAAAAAATATATACCGCTGCCTTATTCAAACGATCAATCAAACCCCATGATGGAAAAAATGGATCGTATGGAAAGCCTGGTCGAACTAACGAAACCTTCATCTGTATATCTCTTTAAACTCAATGGGGATAATAGCCCTTTTAGAACTCAAAAAACATTTGCTGAAGTAAAAGGCATAATGGGACTGAAATTGAGCGATTCTTCCAATAGCACTACAGATGCATTCCAGTATCTTCTTTTATTCAGGAATCCCCAGGCAGCACCTCCTAAGTAATTATCAAACTGCACTTCCACCAGCTGAAAGTTGTTCACCTTTATGATCATTCAATTTATAATATTCCTGTTGGCCGTGGGTCTTTTTGTGTACCTCACATTGTCTGTCCGTAAAAAAAGGAAAACACCGTATGAGGAGCCATTGGCAATAAACTATAAAGAGCTTTTGCTGGAGCATGTTGCTTTTTACAAAGCATTGAGTGACGATGAAAAGGTTGCCTTCGAAAAGCGGGTGCAGCATTTTCTGGCCACTACTACCATTACCGGAGCCGGCACCAACGTAGAAGATCTGGATCGGGTGCTTATCGGCGCCAGCGCTGTTATACCTATTTTTGCCTTTCCTGATTGGGAATACGTGAACCTGAGAGAAGTGTTGCTATATCCTGAAACCTTTAATGAATCTTTTGAGCAGCAGGGCAGTGATAGGAACATATTGGGAATGGTGGGTACGGGAGTTATGAATAACACTATGATTCTTTCCAAGCATGCCTTACGGGAAGGGTTCAGCAATAAAACCGATAAAAGCAATACGGCTATTCACGAGTTTGTGCATTTAATTGATAAAACAGATGGCGCGACAGACGGGATTCCCGAGATACTGCTTCAACATCAATATGTGGTGCCCTGGCTAAAACTGATGCATGAAAATATAAAAGAAATAAGGGCAGATCAATCAGATATCAATCCTTACGCCAGTACCAATCAGCAGGAGTTCTTGGCCGTGGCAGCAGAGTATTTTTTTGAGCGTCCACAGTTAATGAAAACAAAACATCCGGAGCTTTACGAAATGCTGGAGAAAATTTTCAAACCTTCCCGGCTTGGCTGATCCGGGTTTATAAATAGGCATCAGCTGCTTTTTACCAGCTCGGTATTGCAGGAGCCGGGATTTCCGGTGCATGTGATGCCCGCCGCTTACATCCGGGTTTGAATCGTGCACGCAAAACGGGCAATTGATATACAGGAGATTAATTGCCTGCCAGTGGTGTTCCGAAAACGCCCACCGCCAGTTCAGCCCAAATCAGGAAGGCAACGATTACCACCGCGATGGTGATGCCTATACGCGTACTTCTATTCCTGATTTTCCTTAAAGCCAGTTCAGAGGCAAATCCGGTTCCTAAAAGTAACCCGCCGGCAATTATAAAGTCCGATGCGGTCCAATCTACCTCATTGGTAAACTGCATGGCTGTAAATGGGATCATCAGCAAAAATGCAGCAATACATACAATAGCTAGTCTTCTTTTGTTATAAGTAGTCATATTTCTTGTTTTTAAAAGTGCTTTGAAATACAAAGTAAATGTTTGTTTTATTGCTGGCAAAATTTTTTGTAAAGCTGGCACAATCGGATTAAAGCCATACAAAAAAGGGCCATTTCAACAATTCTTCTTTTTCTCTGTTGTACTTTGCACAGATTTTTATGAGTACCGCAGCAACTATCATCCAGCCCCGCACGTTTGAAAATGTAAAACAATTACCCGAAGCTAATAAGAAGATAGCCACCTGGTTATCCTTTTTGCTGATACCGCTTTCGGGACTGATTACCGATATCTATATCCCTTCAATGCCGCATATGGCGCAGGACCTGCACCAGCCGGAGCACAGCATCCAGCTGACACTGACTTTGTTTCTCATCAGCTATGGAGCTTCACAATTCATAACGGGCAGCCTGATTGATAGTTTTGGCCGCTTCCGCCTTACTTTGTTTTCGTTGGTTGTTTTTATTTTGAGCAACCTGGTAATAGTGTCCACGCGGCAAATTGAAATGATTTATGCCATGCGTATTGTGCAGGGTATTACCACAGGTTTTATCGTGGTGGCAAAACGGGCCTTCTTTGTAGATGTATATGAAGGAGAGAAACGTAAGCATTACCTGAGCATTATGTCTATTGTATGGTCCTCAGCACCGGTTATCGCGCCTTTTATTGGTGGTTACCTTGAGAAGTATTTTAACTGGCAGGCGAACTTTTACGCGTTGGCAATATACGCATTGGTAATGCTGGTACTGGAGTGGATTTATTCGGGAGAAACCTTGCAGAATAAGCGTCTTTTTAAAGGAGCGCAGATTATAAAAGATTACCGGTTTATGCTAAAAGACAAAAGCTTTGCCTGGGGTATAGCCATGTGTGGTTTATCTTATGGCGCAACAATGGTATTCAGCTTGTCGGGCGCATTTATTATAGAACATCGTTTGCATTTTTCGGCAGTAGTGGCTGGTTACGCCGCATTGTTAATGGGCCTGGCATGGATGGCTGGTGGTTTTATAGGCAAGGCATTACTTAATAAAGCGTTCTTGCCCAAACTAAAAGTTAGTAATGGCCTTCAGCTCATTTTTGCTATAGCTATGGTTGGTATGGCCGCCATTTCTTACAATATTTATACGCTATTAAGCTTTGCTTTTTTAGTACACATTTGTGTAGGATTTATCTTCAATAACTATTTTGCATTCTGCTTAGGACGCTTTCCTGCTATGGCCGGGATGGCCAGTGGGCTTACCGGAGGCGGGGTATATATTGTAACCTCGATAGTCAGCTACAGTATCGCAGGGTCGTTACAGCCGCAAAATCAGCAAGGACTGGGCTATAGCTACCTGATCACCGGCGCCCTGTCCTTCCTGGTCCTTCATTTTCTTTTAAGAAAAGTAAAAGCAAGGTAATGGTTTATTCAGGCAAAACCAGTTGATAAGATTTACCGGCCTTTATTGATAAAGAGTTACCACGTAGCCAGGGGTTCAGTGTTTTCAGCACTTTATAGCTGGTGCCGTTGCTGCGGGCAAAGCTCACCAGGTTAGGGATGTTTTGATTAATGTCTATGGTACGCGTTTTAAGATCTGTGTAACGGTAGCTGCCTGTTATATCATACCCCAGTTCATCTGCGTTAGACAGCAGATGTTTGAAAGTGAGAATCCGGAATATATACCGGTTGGTTTCTTCAGGTAGTACGAGGTCGTAATAATTATTGGAGCCCTGTTGTACAGCTCTTTGATTGTAACCACCCATGCCACAATTGTAAGAAGCGGCAGCAGCCGTCCAGTTTCCGAATTTGTTATAAGCCTGTTTTAAATATTGGCAGGCAGCTTCCGTAGACTTGATAACATGATAACGTTCGTCTACTGTGCCCGTTAGTTCCAGGTTGTAGCCTGGAGCTGTGCCAGCCATAAATTGCCAGAAGCCCGTTGCACCCACTTTTGAAATGAGATTCTGCAGGTTACTTTCGGCCACACATAAGTACTTAAAATCATCAGGAATATTGTTGGCTTTTAATACGGGTTCAATCTGCGGAAAGAAACGTTCTGCCAGCTTGATGATGTATACCACATTTTGTGGCTGAAAATAGTTGTAGGTAAGCTCCCTGTCCAGCTGCTCTTTTATTTCCCAACGATCCAGCGGAACAGCTTCATCCGCAAAGCTCATATTATCGGGTAGTGCAGGGGCTTTGTATAGCCCCGGGACAGCTATTTTCTCAATTCTTTCCGCTTGGCCTTTAAAGCCCAGTATGCTCATTACGGTAAAGCAAACACCAACACCTGCAAAGAATACCAGGCCGGCAACAGCAACTTTTTTCATTAGTTTATATTAAAGAATGATTTGGATGAACCTGGCCGGCCGTATAGAATGTCCCTCTTTCCAACCGACATGAAATTTTTAATCCTGAAATTACACGAAATCGGGATGTTCAAAGAACTCCATCGGAGAAAAATTTCATCAAAGGTTCCCTGTCTGCCAACAGGCAGGCTTCTGGCCAATTAATAAATAAAAGTTTTACAGAAGAAATATAAACATTCGCAAAGAATATGCCTTTCTGGCACTATTGTATAGCTCTTTCTATTTGCTTTACATGTCTTTCATTGTGGTAGATCACCACTCTCAACGTATCTCCCAGCTTCAGTTTAATAAGGGAGGAAATACTGATTGATGTTTTTATAGCATTAAGATTCACGCTCCGGCATTGTTGCAACAAATCTAACATTGTTTGCAGCTGAAGAATAAAAGTGCCGATCACAGCCCGGTCCACATTGCTATTCAAAGGATTCATTGCTGCGAATGTTTTCATCTTATTCAGCTTTTCCTTCGGTAACATACTGTTGGCAAAATAGTTGCCCAGCCATCCGCTTTTGAATACAGGTGCAGCATCAGTCCTGGTTTCGGCTATCCGTTTGCTGATCTCCGGCAAATAAAAATTGCCATAACGGTTGAGATGATCAATACACTCCAGTGCGCTCCAGCTGGTTGTATTGGCTTTTTGTGTCAATACCTGGTCAGGTAAAGCTTCCAG
>JBCNOR010000470.1:0-4522 GCA_039593785.1 Niabella sp.
ATAACTCCTGTTGGAAAAAGCGTACCCCACCTGTGTTTGAGCTCTTTGCGCTCCGGCACGCATATCCACATAAGTGTTTAAGGCAATAGATCCTATCGAAAAATCATTGGCCTGCAAACCATAACTATTTTGCTGCGCCCGCATAGCATGGTTTAACCCGCTCCATAATCCAAAAGGTGTAAAACCGTTGTCCAGCCCGCTAAAATCGATGCCATTAATATAAATAGCGTTGCCTTGTGCCTCGTACCCTCGCAACCGGAAACGTGCCGGGCTGAAGTTAAATTCAGCCGCCGAAAGAAACGGATCACGCCCAGCCGTTAAAATAGAAGACACGAAACTTGACCCTTCATCATCAGGATCTTCCTCGTTAATTATAATAGTGGGCAGGTTGTCGCGAACCTCGCTTTTGATGTCTACAACAGTAGCATCGTTCTTAGGTAAGCTATCTTTTACAGGCAATGCTTGTGCATAGGTATCACAGGCTGCCAGCAAAGCAGATGCGGTGATAATGTGCTTTATCATATGGTTATTATGCGTTATAAAATTACATAATTTGTGTAATAAAAAGTACAATCCTGCTTTTAAAATCCTAATTTTATTTTCAGTTTTTAACGAACCTGGCAGCCATATGAAACACATTTATTTCCTGGTATTCCTGCTGGTTGCGGGAACTGCCTCCCCTGCTCAAACCACTTACCGTTCTGCTATTATTGGTTTTTATAACCTGGAAAATTTGTATGATACTATTTTTCATGGCAGTAATGATGACGTGTCCTTTACGCCCAATGGCGCCAAAGCCTATACCAGCAAAGTCTTTCATGATAAACTGTCCAAACTTGCCCGGGTGTTGTCGCAGATCGGCACCCCTATCAATCCGGATGGCCCTGCTATTTTAGGTGTTGCTGAAATTGAAAACAAAGGGGTGTTAGATACTTTGCTGCGCCACCCGCTTATAGCTGCACGCGGTTACCGCTATGTGCATTATGATTCAAGAGATTTCAGGGGCATAGATGTGGCTTTGATCTATAACCCGAGATACTTTACAGTAGAACGCAGCCGGCCGGTGTTTGTAAAGATCCCGGCAGGAACAAAAGATGCAGCCTATACCAGGGATATACTATGGGTAAAAGGATTGCTTGATGGCGAGCGGGTACAGCTATTTGTTAACCACTGGCCCAGCCGGTCAGGCGGGCAAAAGCGTTCAGAACCCGCAAGAATGGCCGCTGCCACCACTGTCAGGAACTGGATCGACTCATTGGATATTATTGATCCCGGTGTTAAAACTATTGTGATGGGCGATCTGAACGATGACCCTACAGACAACAGCGTTGTTAAAGGTTTAAAGGCCTCGGGTGATATCCAAAGCGGGAAGCCCGATGAGCTTTATAATCCCTGGGTAGCCATGTACAAAAACGGCATGGGTACATTGGCTTACCAGGATGCCTGGAGCTTATTTGACCAGGTATTATTATCTCGCGCTTTCCTGGATAAAAAGCAGCCTGGATTCTTTTACTATAAACACTCTATTTTTAAGGTTGATTATATGATTGAAAATATTGGGCCATACAAAGGCTACCCTATGCGCAGCTACAATGGCGATGTATACCGCGGTGGTTACAGCGATCATTTCCCGGTGTATGTGGTGTTACTAAAGCGATGAGCTTATTGGTATACTCTTACATAATCTACTTCCATCTTTAAAGGAAATATGGTGTCGTCCACGCCTTTTTGTCCGCCCCAGTTACCGCCTACGGCAATATTTAAGAGCAAAGACATTTTATTATCGAAGGGCCAGTATTCATATCCTTTTTGCTCGTTGCTACAACTAAAAAAGGGCTTGCCATCTATTGATACGGTGAGCAGCTTTTGATCCCAGTCCACCGAATAGACATGAAATGCTTTTGAAAAATCGGGTACAAAGGTTTTAGCCGTTTTTTGTGTGCCGATAACATGGTTGTACTTTTTACTGTGTATAGAGCCATGTACCCAGCCCGGGTCGAAACCCACATGCTCCATAATATCTATTTCCCCATCGTCTGGCCATTGTTTCATATGTTCTGCCAGCATCCAGATAGCAGGCCAGGAGCCTCGCCCGGCGGGCAGTTTAGCCCTTACTTCTATTCGCCCCTGCGACCAGGAAGCTTTTCCCCGGGTAACTAAACGTGCAGATGTATAGTTAAACTGTCCGGTCTTCTCTTTACGGGCCTCAATAATTAAATGCCCTTTTTCTACGCGTGCATTTTTTTGATCCTTTGTATAATATTGCAGCTCGTTATTACCCCAGCCATTTTTACTGCCTAAATCATAACCCCATTTAGTGCTGTCGGGCAAGCCTTTATAGTTAAACTCATCGCTCCAGACGAGTTTTCTTTGAGACTTTTGGGCTATGGAAGTAATGGCCAATAGCGACAGGACGGCTGGGAAGAGCAATCGTTTCATTAATTATCTTTTTATCGGTCTTTTTAGTAAGCGAGAGCAGGTAGTTAGTTTACCCGTTTTATCATAACCAAATTACTAAAGTATACGATATAACAGGTGAATTGGGCATAATTGAAGTTCAAATACTTCCGGGGCATATTAGCTTCAGATCATTTTTATTCCTTTGAAGCTTATAATAATAATGCTGCAATTAGTAGCGCTTATATGATTTCATTTTACCTTCGCCCTTTATGATAAAAAACATACTCTTCGATTTTGGCGGCGTTTTTTACGACCTAGATTTCAGCAAAACATCGGATGCATTTAAGGCTTTAGGGTTTAGCGACTTTGATAGCCAGTTCACCCAGTACCAGGCCGATACCCTGTTTCAGCAATTGGAAACGGGAACGATCAGCCCTGAAGTGTTTTTTGGTAAGATCCAATCTCTATTGCCCGCTCCCGTCACCCATGAGCAAATACGCGACGCCTGGAATGCGCTGTTGTTAGGCTACAGATCAACCAGCCTGGCCTACCTGGCTGAACTTAAAAAGGAGTATCAGCTCTTCCTGCTGAGCAATACCAACCAGATCCATTACGACTATTTCACTGCCCAGCTTTTAGAACAAACGCCATATCCTTCGCTGGAGTCCTTTTTTACCAAGGCCTATTACTCGCAACAGGTGGGACTTAGGAAGCCGGACATTGAAGTATTTGAGCATATTTTAACGGATGCCGGTATAAAGGCCGAAGAAACTTTGTTTATTGACGATTCTTATACTAATTTTCCCAATGCAGAGAAGCTTGGCATGAAAATTCATTTATTGAAACCAGGAATGCTGATCGAAAACATCGATTACAAAAGTTTCCATTAAAAAAATTATAATCTTAAATCCCTTTGGTCATGGCAGATGTGCTGATCCCGCTACTCACCCTTATTGCGCTTGAAGTTATTCTGGGTATTGACAATATTATATTTATATCTATACTGGCCGATAAGCTACCGGAAAACCAAAGAGCTAAGCTCAGGCTATGGGGTATTGGCCTGGCCATGGTAATGCGCCTTATACTGCTGGCGGTAATATCCTGGATATTAAAGCTGGATCAAAACCTGTTTACCCTCTTTGGTATGTCCTTCACAGGCAAAGAGTTGATATTAATTGCCGGAGGCTTATTCCTGTTATATAAAAGCACCAAAGAAATTTATCATAAAACGGAAGAGCCTAACCCTAACGACCCGGTTAATGTAAAAACAGGCAGTTTTCGGAAACTACTTTCAGAGATCATTGTGCTTGACCTGGTTTTCTCTATCGACTCCATCATTACGGCGGTGGGCATGGTGCAGGAATTATGGATTATGTACACAGCCGTAGTAGTTACGGTGATCATTATGCTGATTGCATCTAAACCTATCAGCAATTTTATCAGCCGGCACCCCTCCTTTAAGGTATTGGCACTCTGCTTCCTGATGCTGATTGGCGTTGCATTACTGGCCGAGGGCTTTGAAGTAAAGATTCCGAAAGGTTATATTTATTTTGCGATGGGCTTCTCCTTCCTGGTTGACCTCATACAGATGAAAACCGTTGGAAAATCTAAACCCCAGCATCATCCATAAATAATCTTATTATTAATCCACTAAGCATAAGGCCCGAATATATCGCTGATATAAGAAGACAGGCCGAAGCCCGCCTGGTTGCAATCATATAGGTAAGGGAATAGCCCAAAATAAACAGGGGCATTATTAAAGTGGGTATGGTAACCAGTTCTACAATGGCCTGGCCCAGGTGCCCAACATCAATTTTATATTTTTCACCCAATTGCATTGCTGTAAAATATACAGGCGATAAGATAGCAGCAACTAATATCAGCTTTTCATTAATCAGAAGTTTTGATTTCATAATTTACGCTTATGGATGCTAAATTGTAATATCTGCTTCCCGGGCGTTTTGATAATTATCAAAAAAAAGGCCGTAAGAAAGAGGCGGTTATTGACAGCGGAATAGTTGCGCAGCTATTAAGGTGCAAACAAAAAGAGGTCGTCTCAAAAGTATGAGGCGACCTTTTTTCGTTTTTGGAGGCGGCCTACTCAGGATGGTACCTAAGTGAA
>JBCNOR010000471.1:0-4518 GCA_039593785.1 Niabella sp.
GCAACCATGGTAGCCCCCTGACCCAGGCCATAGGAAACGGCGGCTCCGGCTTTACCGGCGGCTATAAGGTTTAAAGAATTACCCAGCCCCCAGATCAAACCTCCCAATATACCGGTGAAATGGGTAGCTAATCCGCCCCGAAAATAATCGCGGTAACTTACAGGAGCGCCGGTGAAAGGCTTCCGCATGAGCAGGGTATTAAACAGGAAATTGCTGATAAATATACCGGTTGAGAAAATAAACACTGCTGTGTACGGCGTCATTTTACCGGCCTGCGGCGCGTAAAAATCATCCAGATCCATAGAGGCAGCAATAAACCTGTAAAAGAAAGCCATCAATACGCCTGCTATCAATGATATGAGGATTCCCCTGGCCGAACTTTTTTGATTTTTACCTTTAGCCTTATAGGCCAGGGCGTTTAATATAATAGCGATCACTACCAGCGCTACGCCGATAAATAACAATGTTGAATTCCCTTTTTGCGAAGCCGCATAATTAACGATCACCCCTAATACCAATGCGATACCCACACCCAATGGAAAAGCCACGGACATACCAGCAATAGCAATGGCAGCAGACAACAGAATATTGGATGCATTAAAAACAACACCGCCGATAAAAGCGCTCATTATATTTTTGGTGTCGGCCTGCAGCAGGTCAGCCACAAAACTACGGCCACCGGACCCCATGCTTCCTAATGTAAAGGCTGATAAAACGGAGAAGAGCAGGACCCCAATCACATAGTCCCAATAAAACAATTCATATCTCCAGGAGCGGCCTGCCAGCTTTTGGGTATTTCCCCAGGAACCCCAGCAGAGCATGGTGACAAAGCATAATAATACGGCAAGCGGATAACTATCTACAATAAACATGGCAGTACAATTTTAATATATGGCAAAAAATAAAAGCAATATGGTTTAAGAGAGTTCGCTCCGGTAGGGAACCGAGCTTTGTGCACCACGCCTGGTAACCGAGATGGCCGATGCATTGCAGGCAAAAGATACGGCGTCTGCCAGGCCTTTCCCTTCGCTTAATGCCACTACCAGCGCACCATTGAACACATCTCCTGCGGCGGTGGTATCTATGGCTTCTACCACCGGCGTTGCGATATGCGTGAACAGGGCGCCATCATACAAAAGAGCGCCACGGCTACCCATGGTAATGATGATAATCGCAACTCCTTTATCAGCCAGAACTTTTGCAGCCCTTCTCGCGCTCTCCTCATCTGCCACTTCTACCCCTGTAAGCAGCGTAGCTTCCTTTTCATTGGGCGTTATAATAGATATCCACCGGTACAGCTCATCCGGCAGCACCCGCGCCGGGGCCGGGTTTAGTACAATAGGCACTTTATGATCGAACCCCATTTTTGCTGCATGCATCACGGTCTCCAGGGGTATCTCCAGTTGCAGCAGCAGGTAAGCCGCAGATTGTATCTTTTCTGATGCTTCATCTACCTGAGCTGTATCCAGGAGTGCGTTGGCTCCGGGTGCTACTACTATTGTATTTTCAGCCGCATCATTTACGGTGATAATCGCAATACCCGAAGGCGCGCCGGGATCGCGGGATACATAAGTTGTATCAATTCCTTCTTTTTGAAAAAGCTCGAGGGCGTTATTACCGAAAAGGTCGTTACCAACACGGCATATAAAACTGGCCTTGCCTGCAAGCCGTGCCACTGTAACCGCCTGGTTGGCTCCTTTTCCGCCGGCATTCATTAAAAAATCTGATCCGATAATGGTTTCCCCCCTGGCCGGGAAATAGGGCGCCCTGATCACCATATCTGTATTGGAACTACCAATAATAACAATCGTCTTATTCATATTTTAAGCATTTAGAATCGTTCAGGTTATTTTTGCGATAACGTTAGCGCAAATTATGCATTTTTTCCTATTTGTGTGTAACAACTTCAGTACAAAAGAGATAAATATTCTATAAAAAACTGAATACCAATTTATTAAAATAGCAAAAAGGATAATAAAGTATACAGAGATGAAAATTTATATAAGCTTACCCGGGCGCTCTTTGCCTATTTTCCTGACAGATTTCCGGTAAACGAGGGAGGGATTGATCAGCAGCTTCATCCGTTGTACTTCTTTTCCTTTTAAATGGGCTTCTATTTGATCCAATAAAAGTTTGATCGAAATATTGGCAATATCGTTTACCGGTTGCGCCACGCTGGTGATGGGACAGGCCAGGAAATCAAGATAGGAAGAATTATCAAATGTAACCACAGACATATCTTCCGGTACGCGAACATCATCCTCTTCCAAGGCTTTTAATGCTCCCAGCAGTATGGTATCGCTTAACGCAAAAATAGCAGTAGGCCGGTCCCTTTTTTGTAGTAAAAGCTTGGTTTCGATGTACCCGTTTTCACTGGTAAAGCTATTACCCGTAATACTAAATACACGATGGCCCGCTGCTTTCATGGCGTCTGTATATCCTTTTACCCTAAGGTTATTCGACACCACCGAGTTACTTCCCTGCAGGCAGGCGAACTTCTTATGACCTGCCTGTAACAGGTATTGCGTTATATCAAAAGCCCCTTCATAATGATGGGTGGCCACATACGATACCGGTATATCTTCGTGATAACGGTCAATGCTGATGACCGGGATCTTTCTCTTAAGCAGCGTATCTATATGGGCACTTTGTGATCCCGACGGAATGATGATGACACCTTCTATGTTCTGGGCAGCCAATAATCTTACTGCCTCTACTTCTGAGCTCTCATCCTCATCGCAGTCCATCAATACCACCGAATAGCCCTTAGATCTTAACGCATGACTCACCATACTGGCAACATCTGCGAAATAAGGATTGGAGAGCGTAGGAATGACCAGCCCTACTGAAAAGCTTCGTTTGAGGCGAAGGCTTACTGCTGCCCGGTTAGGTGCATAGTTGAGTTTCTCCGCAGCCTTCAGCACCAGTTTTTGTGTTTCTTCGCTGATCCTGTATTTTTTTGCTGAGCCATTTAAAACCCTCGATACCGTGGTAAGCGATAAGCTGGTTGCCTCGGCAATCGTTTTAATTGTTGTATTTTCCAAAATTGCGACATCGTTTGTGCAAAAATACGGGTAAAGTAAATATTGCGCGGGACAGGGCCCCCGGCCATACAACAAGCCGCCAAGCATGCTTATAAAATATTTTTGAGCGGGTATCGTGAGCTCCGTTCTGTGACAAAGGAAGAATTAGCAACAGTTCCCTACCTGGCCATAGGGTTCTGGTTGTATCATATGGCATTTCATACCACTCATGACCAGTTTTACGCCTTTAGTCAGCCTGCACAAGTAACCCCATACCTGGTTTTTTGAAGCATATAGCCCTTACTTATTGGAATAAAGATGCAGAACCTGATTTTATTTAACCAGAATACTTCATCCTTCGTTATGCTTTTCACCCGCAGCTGCATGCTTTCTGAATTCGGATGGACTCATTTCAAACTGCTTTTTAAAACAGATACTGAAATATTTGGCATTGTTAAAGCCCGTCTGATATGCAATTTCAGCTATTGTAGCGTCGGAATGCTGAAGCAGGTAAGCACTTCGTTTCAACCTGATATTCATAATAAACTCTTTGATCGACATACCCACGATGTCATTGATCTTTTGATAAAGGATTGTTCTGCCCACATTCATATCAGAAACAAAGCGCTCAACTGAGTAGTCGGGATTATCCATATTCTCCTCAATAAATTTCATGGCTTTGGTAAGCAGTTCTTCATCCATTGAAGAAATGGTAACATTGGAAGGATCTACTAAAAATCTTTTGCTATATTTCTCTTTTAATTCCTGCTGGCTCTTTAATATCGTTTCTGTTTGCTGCAGGAGATAATTTACATCAAAAGGCTTATCGATAAACACAGTGGCCCCCGTTTCCAGTGCTTTCACCCTATTCTGATTATCATCTCCCTTACCCGAAATCATGACGATTGGAATATGACTGGTTTTAAAGTTTTGCCGAAGACGGCGGCACACTTCAAAGCCGTTAAAGCCCGGCATCATTAAATCGGTGATGACCAGCTGCGGATAGATTTTTTCTGCTTTGGTAAGTCCTTCGGTTCCATCGCTTGCCGTATAAACATTATACTTTTCAGAAAGTCTTTGTTCGAGATAAGCCCTCAGGGACGGATCATCTTCTATCAACAAAACACTGTTGGCCTTCCTGGCATTTTTACCGGTACTATCCGGCGCCGCCGCTTCCAGCATCATGTCATCTAATTCAGATATGGTATAATCATAAACCGTTCCACCCACTTGTCCCGGGTTCGCCTCTCTTTTGAAAGGCAATAAAATGGTAAACGAAACCTTATTCATTTTATTCACCATCCATATGGTCCCACCCAGGGTATCTACCAGTTCCTTTACTATAGCAAGTCCCAGACCGGAGCTTTCTTCAAAGGTGGGGCGGCTTGCAGACAAACGGTTAAACGATGTAAACAGCGTGGCGATCTGCTCTTCAGAAAAATTATCACCCGTATTCAACACTTCTACTGAAATATATTCCTTTTCCTTTGGGTCT
>JBCNOR010000472.1:0-4512 GCA_039593785.1 Niabella sp.
CAGCAGATCACTTTATTAACCGATGCAGACGAAAAGGACCCCGATGCGGATACGGTAAAGCTGATGACCATTCACGCAGCAAAAGGTTTGGAATTTGAATGCGTATTTGCAGCAGGGCTGGAAGAAATGTTATTTCCAAACGCTATGAGCATTAATACCCGGGAAGAGCTGGAGGAAGAACGCCGGCTTTTTTATGTGGTGGTAACGCGGGCTAAAAAGAAACTGTGGGTTACCTATGCCAATACCCGTTATAAATTTGGGCAACTGGTGCAAAATGAGCCCAGCCGTTTTATAGAAGAACTGCCGGAGCACCTGCTCGATCGCAGCTACGCAGGCGGAGGTACAAAAATGAGCACCGGGTTTGGCGGCAGCGCTTTTGAGCGGATGAACAGTGGATTTGGCGGAGGTTGGTCTGGTGGCAAAAAAGCTGCTGAAGATGCGGAAAAACGTTACGGTCCGCCACCGAGTAAAAAAACAGCTACACCCAGCTACTTACCGCCCAAGATGGAGAAAAAAGTGGCCGATCACACACCTACAGAAAATTTCGTAGCCAACGAGGTCGCCGAATTAGCAGTGGGACAAAAAGTGGAGCATCAGAAATTTGGATTTGGAGAAATCATCAAAATGGAGGGAGCAAGTCACAATCCCATGGCCATCATCAAGTTTGAAACCAATGGTGAAAAGAAAATCCTGCTCAATTATGCCCGATTGAGAATTGTAGGATAAGCTGAGTCAAATAACCAGAGTGTAATTCCAATTTTCGCTAACGTCACGCCGACCAAAGCGGAGGCATTTGTTAAAATATGGAAGACCTGCCGGCCGGTCAGGCTGGTTTCGCTGCAGGTTGGAAATGACCTATAAAACGAAGTAGACCTTAAAGCGAAATTTGAGTGATACCAATAACTACTAACAAACGTTGTTTACAGCAACAGTTGTTACCTTTGCACCCTATTAAACCGGCGCAGGGCTTTTCCCTGCTCCTCATTTAAACAGGAATCGCGTGGAAAGGAAAAAAGTTATCGTCCATCATTATTATAAGCTGGTACTTATTTCTATTCTCATTAGTTTGATAAGTTGCCTGCTGGCGTTCTCTCTCAAGCACTTCACAGAATATTTCGAGCATCGGGTATTTAACACCGTAACAACCACCCATAGGGCGCTATTTATAGTATTGCCTACTATGGGTATCACGGCCATTTATTTTCTCCGCAAATACCTGTTCCTGAACCGTAAAAACAAAGGCATTACAGAAATATATAAAACCCTTGACCAAAGAAAAGAGCATCTTCCCTTCTTTAAAATCCCCTCTCATTATATCAATGGTTTTCTTACGGTGATTTTCGGCGGATCAACAGGCGTGGAAGTTTCAACGGTAGTGGCAACGGCAACTGTGGGCAATATGGGCTACAAAAGGGAGTTTTCTGCTAAAATGTATAAGCGCGAGCTGATCTGCGCGGGTGTAGCAGCAGGAGTAGCCGTACTTTTTGCAAGCCCCCTGGCGGGTTGGTTGTTCGCCATGGAAGTGATTGCCAGGAAGGTACGCAAGTCCCTGATCATTAGCTGCACAGCTTCTGCCATTATAGCTGCTGTATTCATTTTCTTTTTTGACAATGAGCCCTTGCTTCATTTTTCTATACAAAACTGGAACTGGTATGCCATCCCTTTCTTTGTGCTGCTGGGCTTATTAAGCGGCACACTCGCGGTGTACTTTACTTTTTTGGTAACGCGCATCAAAAACCTTTTCGCACAAATACATAACAATTTCATAAGGGTAAACCTCGGCGCATTGATAGTTGGTCTTTCCATTCTGTGCTTCCCGGTTTTATACGGCGATAGCTACCATGGCCTGAATCATATACTGGAAACAGCTATCAGCAAAGAACATATTTCATTGTTACTACTGGCTGCGCTGATCTTGCTAAAGCCCCTGGTAGCCTCTCTTACATTGGGTGCAGGCGGCGATGGTGGGGTTTTTGCGCCCAGTATTGTAGCGGGCGCTTTCCTGGGTTTATTGCTGGCCATTTTCTGTAACACCTATTTTCATACAGATCTGATACCACTCAATTTTGCCCTGGTCGGGGCAGCTGCTACCCTCTCATCTGCTATTTTCGCTCCTTTAACCGCATTGGTATTAACCTGTAACCTGGTTCCCAACGGTTACAGTTTGTTCATCCCCATCGTCATCGGGTGCTTCACCGCTAAATTATTCTCGCAGCGACTACTCCCCTACAATGCCTACACTTACGATTTTTACAAGTTATCCAAATCACAACAGGGATAGTCATATTGGAGCAATGGTATTTTAGTAATAAAAAAAGATATTTGCATTCTACATTATAAGGCATGCCTACAACAAAAAAATATACACTACCTGAAATCAGCGAGGCAGCGCAATGGCTGTTGAACGAGCTGAAAGGTCGCAAAGTAATTGCATTACATGGAGCTATGGGCGCAGGAAAAACAACACTGGTAAGCGCCATTTGTCATTTATTAAAGGTGGAAGACGTAGTAAGCAGCCCTACCTTCTCGGTGATCAATGAATATCGCTACGATGATAATGGAGCAAAAAAACGCTTGTACCATATTGACCTGTACCGCCTTAAGGACGAGGAAGAAGCCATCCGGACGGGGGTAGAAGATTGCCTGTATAGTGGCGACTACTGCTTTGTAGAATGGCCTGAAAGGGCTGAAGCTTTGTTCCCGGACGATGCTGTAACCGTACACCTAAAGGTTGAGGGCGACATTCACCGGTCGCTGGAAATAGGGTAAAAAAGAGTAAATTTGGGGAGTGATGAATAATGAATGATAAAGGCCGGCCAAACAGCAATTCAAAATGCGGGGACAGGAAACCATTATTGATCATTGATCCACTATAAGTAAGCGATTCACCTGGTAATAAATATTTTTTAGTCGTATTAAATATAACCGAGATAAACTAGTACACTTCTGTCACAAGTATGAGTAAAAAACAGCCTGTTATCAGCACATCATTCAGCTATGAAACGCTGGAAGAAACCCTGGACATTAAATTAAAGGGAGAAGGTATGACCATCGGGATACCTAAAGAAATTGCCTTCCAGGAAAACCGGATCGCTTTAACTCCGGATGCCGTAAGCGTTCTTGTCAATAACGGGCATAATGTGATGCTGGAGCATAATGCGGGAGACGCCTCCCATTTCCGCGATAAAGATTATGCGGATGCCGGCGCCAAAATCGTATACAGCCGCGAAGAGGTATTTAAAGCCCCGGTATTGGTCAAAAGCGCCCCGGTTATTGAGGAAGACCTGCCATTGCTGCAAATGAGCCAATCTATTATTTCACCATTGCATTTATCGGTACTCCAGCCGGAAGTACTGTGCACTATGATGAAAAAAAAGATCACTGCCTTATCGTTCGAAAACCTGAAGGACGATACAGACTCTTATCCCATTGTACGGAGCATGAGTGAAATTGCCGGTAGTGCTGTTATGTTGATCGCGGCCCAATACCTCAGCTCTGCCAACCATGGTAAGGGAGTGTTATTAGGTGGTATTTCGGGCATTGCGCCTACCAAGGTTATTATTATCGGAGCGGGTATTGTAGGCGAATATGCGGCCCGCGCAGCCCTGGCATTGGGTGCTTCGGTTAAGTTATTTG
Source organism: Niabella sp. (assembly GCA_039593785.1). GTDB lineage: Bacteria > Bacteroidota > Bacteroidia > Chitinophagales > Chitinophagaceae > Niabella. The sequence goes on from JBCNOR010000472.1 coordinate 3,637, forward strand.
ATAACAATGTAAGCCGTTTAAAAAACCTGCAAAATACAATTGGCCAAAGATTATGGACTTCGGTGATTGAGCCTAAACTGCTGGCTAAACAACTGCGCACCTGCGAGGTAGCTGTAGGCTGCCTCTCTAATTTAAGTGGCCGTACGCCAATGATCGTAACCGAAGAAATGGTAAGTGGTATGCGACCAGGTTCTGTGATCATTGACGCCAGTATTGACCGTGGAGGCGTTTTTGAAACATCTGAAGTCACTTCGCACGAGTCGCCTATATTTATGAAATATGGTGTGATCCATTACTGCGTACCTAATATTCCCTCGGGCTTTGCGCGCACGGCTTCACAAGCGATCAGCAACGTATTGATGCCATTGCTCATAGATGCGGGCGAGGAAGGAGGTATTGAGGACCTGGCCTGGCACCGGATACATTTGCGTAATGGTATTTACCTGTTTAAAGGACATCTGACCAATTTCTATTTAAGCCAGCGCTTTGATTTAAAGTATACAGACCTGAATTTGCTGATTGCCAGTCAACGGTAATTGAAGTGTGAAAAACCTGGAGCTATCGTCTTAAAATTCAAACAGAGACGCAAAAAAGCCCGGCTTTTGAACCGGGCGTCCGGCATCTTTGATTTACCGGGCTTTTTTCTTTGGATTCGCCTTCTTTTGTGCTGAACTTTTCTTTTGTGTCGGCTTATTCTTCCTGGGCTCAACTGTCTTTTTCGACATAAATCTAAATTTAAAGTGAGTGAATTATTTACTCATGGCTGCATAGTGTTTCTTTCTCTTTTACCCATTCTTTTAAAGAGAAGCAACTGCACAGCCAGATTGTAAATGGACAAAGATATGCCTATAAGGGTAAAATGAACTTTAAGGTGAG
>JBCNOR010000473.1:0-4505 GCA_039593785.1 Niabella sp.
CTGATGGACGAGAACGACCGGCGCTACCTGATCGTGGTGGATGACCAGGGCAAGGGCCTGGGCTACGTGCGACGCAAGGACCTGCGCCGCCAGGATGAAAGGGTGGTTAATATATAGTATAAAATATAGAAGCCGAAGATAACAAACAAACAAGCACTAAAACCGCTGTGCTAAATAATCTTATAGTTAAGGTGGGGTATAAAAAAAGCCTCTGTGAAAGAGGCTGATGTATTAGTTGATGATCGATGCAAACTCTTCTTTTGGTATCCTCACCTTTTTAAGATTCACCAGGAAGTCTTTTTCTTCATCCCGGTAACCCAGCGATAATAATACCACGCTTTTTAAGCCTTTCTCTTTCAGGCCTAATAATTCATCTACTTTCGATGAGTCAAAGCCTTCCATCGGGGTGGCGTCTACTTTTAATTCCGCAGCCGCAATGATACCCGTACCTAATGCTATATAAGCCTGTCTTGCCGCCCATGTAAAATTCTCCTCATCCGGGCGGTTCAGTAAAAATCCCTCCAGCGATTTTTGAAAGTCGGCCATTCCGCCTTCGGGAATGCCTCTTTCTCTGGCCATATAGCTAATATAGGCCGCTATCTGTTCCCGGGTGATAGAGGTGTAGGCGGCAAAAACCAGCAAGTGTGATGATTCTGCTATTTGCGTATTAAAAGATCCTTCACCTAATTGTTTTTTAAGCTCTTCATTGGAAATTGAAAAGATGCGGTAAGGTTGCAAGCCCGCAGAAGAGGCCGACAAGCTGATAGCTTCTATGATTTGGTGTACCTGCTCTTCAGGCACTTTCCTGTTGCTGTACTTTTTGGTGGCATATCGCCAGTTCAAATGTTTTATAAGTTCCATATAAATTGATTTCTTGTTTGGAAGAGCAAAGTTCAGATTATTTGGTTTACTTTTGTCACCAGGTGACAAAAAGTAATGGTGACAAAGAGGTAACTAAGTAACTTACAATGGAAATACAACACGATCCCGAAGCCTGTAAAAAGACGATCCTGGCGGTGCATGATGCTATGGATGTATTGGGCGGAAAATGGAAGATATCGATTGTAGCGTCTCTTGGATTTGGAAAGAAACGCTATTCAGAGATATTAAAGGATATAACCGGTATATCAGGCAAAATGCTGAGCCGCGAGTTAAAAGATATGGAAACCAACCAATTGGTTAAACGCGAAGTAGTGGACACTAAACCCGTTACGGTGGAGTATGAGTTAACAGAATACGGGCATCAACTGAAATCAGTCATCTCTAACCTGGCCGATTGGGGCAATATCCACCGGAAAAAGATCATGGGAGCCAGTGCCGGCCTATGATTTTTTCTTTTTTACCAAGCCGGCTTTTTCTTCGTTTTCCCTGAGGCGAAATAAAACGATACGTTTGATCAGGGCTGTGGGCAAGGGCTTATCCAGCGGGAACTGAACCGTTCCTTTACCACCTTTATAGTGGCTCAGCTCTTCTTCGAAATCTTCATGTCCGCGTGGTGCAGGGTAGATGCTCGCGTGTTTTTTGTAGCCGGAATAGTAAATGAAATATTTGCCGTTTTGCTTAAATCCGCCAATGCCATAACTCAGGCCTTCCTCAGCTTTGGGAGCCGCTTTCTGAATAACCTGTCTTATTTTATGGACCGCCTCAATAGCTTCAGCAGGAATGGTTTCCAAATATGCTTCAATTGTTTCGGGCTTGCTCATAGTTAATGTTAATGGGGTGATTGGTCTTTCGAATGTACTATAATTGTTCAAACCGGGTCCTGCCCTATGACAAGTTTTACTGTAAAGGATAAGTCGTCGCTCCATATTCTTAGTGTAAGAGTTAGCCGCGAGAAGGAAGAAGCGGAGATATTGCAGAGGAGTTTGGAGACATACTCCAGTTTTTGCTTCATCAGAACCCGACAATATTTCTGTGTATTCTTCTGCGGTGGAGTTAACCGCTGAGCACAGGAGAAGCAGAGTTAACGCTGGTTAATATACACGCTTCAGGTTTCATCAGAATTGGACGCCTCCTCTGCGTATTCTTTGCGTCCTTGTTTCTTTGCGGTGAAGTGAACCGCTGCGAACAAGAGAAACTGAGGCAATGTAGAGTTATTTTGCACAACCAGATTATTGATATAGCAAGCTATAAAATGAAAAACTCCCGGCTGTCAGCCAGGAGTTTTTATTAGGGGCAATACTATAAATAGAGTCTTAAAAATCGTGACCTAACTTCTCACGTTTCGTGCTCAGGTATCTTTCATTATGCTCGTTGGGCGTGATAATGATTGGTACATTGTCTACTATTTCCAACCCGTAACCCACCAGTCCCACGCGTTTACGTGGATTGTTGCTCATCAGCCGGAGCTTTGTGGCATTCAGGTGACGCAATATCTGCGCGCCTACACCATAATCGCGCTCATCCATTTGAAAGCCCAGGTGCAGGTTGGCTTCTACCGTGTCCATACCTTCTTCCTGCAGCTTATAAGCTTTCAGCTTATTCATCAGGCCAATCCCACGTCCTTCCTGGTTCATGTACAAAATAATTCCCTTGCCTTCCTGTTGTACCATTTGCATGGCAGTATGGAGCTGATCGCCACAATCGCAGCGCAGGCTGCCTAAAATATCGCCGGTAAAGCAGGAGGAATGTACACGCGTTAGTACCGGTTCATCCTTCTCCCATTCGCCTTTGATCAGCGCCAGGTGTTCGCTGTTGCTGTTCTTGTCTTTAAAAGCTACCAGTTTAAAATCTCCATATTGGGTAGGCATATTTACACGCACCACTTCTTCAATGAGGGAGTCGCTTTTTAGGCGGTATTCGATCAGGTCTTTTATAGAAATGATCTTCAGGTCGAATTTTTCGGCCACTTTTAAAAGATCCGGGAGACGCGCCATGCTGCCATCCTCGTTCATTACTTCTACCAATACGCTTCCGTAAGGGTAAGGGAATCCTGCCAGCCGCGCCAGGTCGGTTGCGGCTTCGGTATGTCCTACCCGGCGTAAAACACCGCCTTTTTTGGAACGTAACGGGAACACATGCCCCGGGCGACCGAGGTCTGCCGGGTTAGTAAAGGGGTTGTTCAGCGCCTCGATTGTTTTGGAACGGTCATGTGCCGAAATACCTGTGGTGCACCCATGGCCCAGAAGGTCTACCGACACCGTAAAGGCGGTTTCATGCAAGGCTGTATTATTGGTTACCATCAGCTCCAAGCCCAGTTCGTCGCAGCGTTCCTCCGGCAAGGGAGTACAGATCAAACCACGCCCGTGCGTTGCCATAAAATTCACCATTTCGGGGGTAATTGCGCCTGCGGCAGCAATAAAATCTCCTTCATTCTCACGGTCTTCGTCATCCACTGCTATGATCAGTTTTCCCTGCTTAATAGCTTCAATCGCACTTTCAATTGAATCGAGCATCTATAAAAATTTTCGCAAAGTTAAATAATTTGGAACTGTTCGCTTCAAATCAACTGCCCGGTTGCTGTTGGTTTTGCCTGCTTTAGGATACTTTCTTATTTTTAACCGGTAGTCAAATTGTGCTAATTATAACATCACACATCGCTAAATTGTTTCAATTGATGAAATACAGCAACTTTAAGTTCTTAACCGGTGTCATTCGTATTAGCGGGTTATGGGGTATTTTTATGCTACTAGCAGGCTGTAACAACCGGCAGCATAGCGATACCCAATCGCCGGAGAGCTCATCTCCGGTGCCGATGATTCCCTATATCACAAAAGCTGTTTACCCGCACGATACGGCTCTTTTTACAGAAGGACTGGTTTTTCACAATGGCTTGCTGTACGAAAGCGGGGGAGCGCCTCCCGAGTATCCTTTCACCCGTTCAGTAATTGGAGTATCTGATTTGACCAACGGCAATTTTACTCCGAAAATTGAAATAGACCGGTCGAAGTATTTTGGAGAAGGGATTGTCTTTCTCAATAACAAATTGTATCAGCTTACCTACAAAAATCAGAAAGGCTTTGTATATGACGCCACAACTTTTAAAAAGATCGGCGAATTTACCTATGCCAATGCCGAAGGCTGGGGGATGACAACGGACGGGAACACCATTATTATGAGCGACGGAACGGAGCATCTTACGTTTCTTGACCCCAATACCTATAAACCGGTCCGAACGCTGAAAGTAACTGAAAACGGAATGGTAAGGGATAGTTTGAATGAACTGGAATATATCAATGGATTTATCTACGCTAATATATGGTGGAGGCCCGAAATCGTTAAAATTGATGCAGTCAGCGGGGAGGTGGTTGCTAAGCTCAATTTGACTTCTATCGTTAGTGCTGCCACCGCACGTAAACCCGGCTCTCAGGAAATGAATGGGATTGCCTACGATTCAGCCACCGGAAAAGTATGGGTTACCGGCAAACTATGGTCAACTGTTTACGAAATCGATTTTCAAAAATAACGGAAAGGTCTAAGATTGAGCCAACTGCAACCTGTCTTTGAGCCAGCTTTCTTTCAGCGGAACGATCCATTTATTTTCCAGCTCTGCTTTATTAGCTACC
>JBCNOR010000474.1:0-4499 GCA_039593785.1 Niabella sp.
AGCCCGCTGAGGGTTGCCGGCACGGAGAACCAGCCGAACACGCTGATCGGTTCGCCGTCGGCGGTGGAAATCAGGTTTGCATGACGAAGCTATATACTGTATTATTCCCGACAGGGCATACACCGGCGAGATTGCAGTGAATGTTGGAACGGATGTCAATCAGCAGTTAGCGACAGCAAGTGAGGTTTTCAACTATCAGAAAAGAATGGTAGTGACCACGCTGGCTGGCAAAGAAGATGAAAGGGGTAATTACAATATAAAAGATGGCACTTTTGCCGATTGCGGAGGATTTTTGAATCCCTCATGGCTAACCTTCGATCCTAAGAATCCGGGCCTGCTATATATGGGGCAGGATGGGGGAGATGTGCGGCTGTTGAATTTTAAAGACAGTGTAGTAACGACGCCAATTACAAGAGGCATGGGAGGCTGGAACCGTATCAGGACGATCGATTTTTCGCTCGACAAAAATTATATGATTATTGCCGACGACCAGGGTGATGTGAACGGTAAATCTACTTCCATATTATCACGGGCAAGCGGCTTCAAAGATCCCAAAGTTCTTACATCTTATAAGCAATGTAACGGAGCATCGGTACATCCTGTAAATGGCGAACTGTATTTTAACAGTTACGAAAAAGGGCAGTTTTACAGGTTTGATTTGAACAATTATCTGGCTAATAATAACCTTGGTATTAAAGATTATCAGCTCCTGTTTTTAATTCAGGACAATGACTGGGAGTTTAATATCAATATTGCGCCAACCGGAGACTATGCTTATATTATCGTTATCAACCAGCATTATATATTAAGAACCGATTATGATTGGACTAACAAAACTTTTACAACACCTTATGTTGTTTGCGGGCAACCGCGTACTCCCGAATGGGTTGATGCTGTAGGTACACAGGCCAGATTGAGGAATCCTTACCAGGGGGTATTTGTAAAGAACCCGGACTATGCCGGTAAAAAGGATCAGTATGATTTTTACTTTACAGAACAGCATAATCATGATATTCGGATCCTGACACCCGAAGGAAGGGTTACAACCTTTGCCGGGAGGGGCAGTTCCAGCATTAATCCTAATCCATATGGTCATATCAATGGTGGACTTCGTACAGAAGCCAGGTTCGACCAGCCCAAAGGTTTGGCGTATGATTCAACCAATAAGACGTTTTATGTAGGTGATGCAGAAAATCATTGTATCCGAAAAATTTCACTGGAAAACTAAAATATTATTGCTATGAGGATATCGTTAATCAGAAAAGCTTTAGCTTTTTTCCTGCTGCTTTTTGCCACGATGAGTGCAATTTCTCAGAACAACCGGATGACTGTTTATGGAAAAATCAGCGACAAAGAAAGCGGCGAGCCTTTGTCAGGAGTAAGCGTCTCCGTAATTAACACAGCCGGATTAGGTACCTTCTCAAAAAAAGATGGTTCATTCTCCATTAAAGTTGAAGCCTACCATAAGCTGTTGTTTTCTTACGTAGGCTACGACACAACACAAGTGCAGATTGTTACCAACGATACTGTGAACGTATTGATGCAAAAGTCAAATATCAATTCAATGGATGAAGTTGTAGTTACGGCAGTCGGTACTCAGAAGAAAAGCAATGTTACCGGAGCCATTACAACAGTTGATATGGAGGCGATTGGGAAAACATCTCCCAGTTCGAGTATTGTAAATTCTTTTGCAGGTAATGTTCCCGGCATTATGGCTATGCAAACTTCCGGGCAGCCGGGAAAAGATATTTCGAATTTTTGGATTCGGGGCATCTCTACTTTTGGCGCAAGTAATGGCGCTTTAGTGCTGATAGATGGGTTTGAGAGGGATATAAACGAAGTGAATATTGATGATATTAAATCTATTTCAGTACTTAAAGACGCTTCTGCTACAGCAATGTATGGCTCCAAAGGGGCTAATGGTGTTGTTTTGATAACCACGAAACACGGAGGTGTTGGTAAAACCAACATAAACGTTAAAGTAGAAACCTCTTATAACACCCGTACCATTACGCCTGAGTTTGTTGATGGTAATACCTATGCCAGTTTAATTAATGAAGCGCAGATAACAAGAAACCGTGCACCGATATACAGCCCGGTAGAACTGGAATTGTTCCGTTTAGGCCTCGATCCGGATTTGTATCCAAACGTAGATTGGACAAACCAAATATTAAAGGACGGCGCGCCGACATATAATGCGAATTTGAGATTAGATGGTGGCGGCACCACTGCGCGGTATTATGTCTCCCTTGGTTTTTTAGACGAGAAAGGCATGTATAAAACCGACCAGGCTATAAAAAATGATTATAATACAAATGCCGACTTTAAAAGATGGACCTACCGGCTCAATACCGATGTAAATGTAACCAGAACAACTGTACTAAAATTAGGGGTATCGGGCTCCCTGAGAAAACGCAACAGTCCTGGTTTGGGAGACAACGATATATGGGGTGAATTATTTGGATATACCCCCGTTCGCACACCAATTCTTTATTCAAATGGATATGTGCCTGCTGTAGGCACAGGTAATCAAACTAATCCCTGGGTAGCCGCTACCCAGACTGGCTTTAATGAAACCTGGGAAAATAACATTCAAACAAACGTAACGGTAAATCAGGATTTGAGTTTTATTACAAAAGGATTGAAATTTGAGGGAAGTTATGGTTATGATACGTACAATTCAAGTACCATCGAACGACGTAAATGGCCGGAACAATGGAGAGCCCAACGTTTAAGAGATATTAATGGCAATCTGGTTTTTACCAATATTTCAGGGCCCAGGGAATTGGAGCAAACCAGTAGCTCTGGCGGTAGCCGCAGGGATTTCATCATTGGTTTGCTGAGTTATAACCGGTCCATCAACAACAATCACAATATAGGTTTAGATGCGCGGTTTACACGTGAAGCCAATACATTTACACAGAATTTAGGAACCGATATAAAGATGGGTATGGCCAGAAAAAATCAGGGGATTGCAGGACAGGCCGCTTATAACTGGAGAAATAAATATTACGCAAATTTCAATTTCGGTTATACCGGATCTGAAAATTTTGCATCGGGGCATCAGTATGGCTTATTTCCTTCCGGTTCGGTTGCCTGGAATATCGGTGAAGAAAATTTTATTAAAGATAATTGGCAATGGGTTAATTTTTTTAAAATTCGCTACTCTTACGGTAGGGCTGGTAACGATAATTTAGGAAATAACAGGTTTCCGTATTTATATTCAATCATTGAATTTAAAGACGCTGACAAAAACCCCATTGGTGGTTACAACTGGGCAGAATTTGGCACCAACCGGAATTTTGGAGGATTAGGATTTTCGCAGGTTGCTTCTCCATACGTAACCTGGGAAGTGGCAACTAAGCAAGACATTGGTTTGGATTTATCCCTTTGGAAGGATGCTTTTTCATTAATCGTTGATGTTTTTCAGGATGAACGTACCGGAATTTATATGCAGAGAAACTTTTTGCCTGGTTATGTTGGTCTTACCAGTATACCCAGTGCCAATGTAGGCGCCGTTCGCTCTAAAGGTATTGATGGAAGTATTAAACTGCAGCATAATTTCAACAAGCTAAATGTAACCCTTCGTGGTAATTTAACTTATAGTAAAAATGAAATATTAGAACGGGATGAGCAACAAAGTGTATATGCTTATCAGATGCAGAAAGGATACAGGGTTGATCAAACAACTGGTTTAATAGCATTAGGCCTGTTTAAAGATTATGAGGAAATTCGCAACAGCCCCACGCAGACTTTTGGTGCGTATCAACCGGGAGATATCAAATATAAAGATGTAAATGGAGACGGTATTATTAACAATGATGATGTTGTTGCTATTGGCTCCACCCGTACCCCGAATTTAATATATGGAATGGCTGCCTCCGCCAGCTGGAAAGGCTTAGATCTGGGCTTCCGGTTTCAGGGGGCTGGCTCCTCTAGTTTCTTTATATATGGAAAAACGGTTTATGCATTTAGCGAAGGCGAATGGGGTAACATTCTTAAAGGGATGGTTGAGAACAGATGGATATCGGCAGATATTTCCGGAGACCCTGCAACCGAAAATCCTAATGCCCCCTATCCCAGGTTAAGTTTTAACGGTAATAGCAATAACTACCGGGGCTCTACCTACTGGTTACGCGATGGAGCATATTTAAGGCTTAAAAATGTGGATATTGGCTATACACTTCCTAAAGCAATGCTCAATAAAATTCATGTAAGCAGCCTTCGTTTGTATTGTGTAGGCACCAATATACTAACCTGGGCACCCTTTGATTTATGGGATCCGGAAACGACAAACCCGAGGGGAGAAGATTATCCTCTTCCTAAGTCGGTAACTGTTGGCCTAACGATCGGTTTATAATTTGATAAAATGAGCCAAAGCTATGCTACATAGCGAAATTGATAACTACAGGTGAGTTCCATCTAACAGATAATAAATATAAAAATTGGACAGATGAAAAAAATAACAGGCATATCCATTTTTATTGTAATGGTGATGC
>JBCNOR010000475.1:0-4449 GCA_039593785.1 Niabella sp.
CCTCATAGCTCGGTCGGTGATCATTGAGCTCACGGCCATACGGCTCATGCTCCTGGTCATTGCAGACAAAGTGCTTGAGAGTTGCAACAATACCCTTCTCCTTCAATCCCTTGCAGATACTCACAGATTGGCAGGTAGCGAAACTCCTCCACAGCTTTCAGCACGCTCATCTTGGGTGTCCTTTTGTTGACTTACGGAGCTTATTCAAGGTCAGTGTGTTCGTGCTCTCCTCCGATGCTTCGGCTAACATTTTCAACAGGAGCTTACACTTATGTTCTTGAGTGAGTTCAATGGCCATTCGTCTTGTCTCTCATCATTCTTGGTTAAGCTCTGCAGGCAATTTTTCCACGCAAAATATTCGCAATCTTGATTCCCCAACATCTTCGTCTTGAACTTTGATCTTCCGTCAGTCATAATCCTCCACTCGCCCACCATGCCGTCAACTTCTGGTCGCTGCGGTGATTGCCGTCCAATTACAAATAGTCGGATCCAAATCAAAACTCATGAACACGGCTGGCAATGAGTTTCGGAGGGTGAATTGCGAGGGGTCTATGAGGACAAACAAATTTTTCTTTTCTTCGTGATATTTGGTGATGTTCGGCTGATTCCTCTGAGGACTTCCTACATGCGTTCTTCCAATCTCATTTCCGCAGTGCTGTCTTTACTGTACTGTTTCAAAACCAATTCATCGTTATTTTTCTCCTGGCAATATTCGTAGGCTTCATGATCTGTATACTTCATACTTCTACAGGGTTGGCATACCTGAATCATCTCACCTATTCGAAGCGCGTTGGTATTTTTTTCCTTTCAGGCTCTGGTGCTAGGTTGTCTGAGCCTCTAAGCAATAATTCATCGCCAGCTGTTCTATTCACCTCTCCCTAAACTCTTCTGCCCCTCTACATACAGCTCGACAGGTTGGTTGCCGTTTTGGGTTCTTGGCAATTATGACATAAATGTACGTCATAGCGTTGACCAATGCCAACACAGCCTATCGGACGAGACCCTGGCGCGGAAACCTGATTTCAATGCTTGTAGAAGATGAATACCTAGGTAGCCTGCCATTAATAACGCCGACAATTTCTATATGCTGTCGAATTGTCCCTAGAGAGACTTTCTTCTCACTTTATACTACCATCCCTAAAATGACCTCTCTACTGCGGCTACCAGCACGCCAGCTGGCGCGCACTTCCATCCGATCATAAAGTTAAAGTAGGGGTGACGGCTAAGGATTTTCCTGGATAGCTCTGCGCTTTTCTGCATAACCGCTTTTTTTGCCATCAGAACGCTATCTGCAGTATGAGCAGCAAGGCTATCTGTTCCCTGGGCTGCCGTGTCTGACATCCATATCCATCCCACGCAAAAAAACAATACTAAAAAAATCCTGGCCAAAAAAAAGAGTTTTGCTGCAAAAATAGACCTGCAGGGTTAAAAGTAATTAACGAATCCGAAATGAATTTTTGACTGCCGCAGATTGAACTGTGTATCATTTCTTTTTCCAACAGCCCAGGCCAGGTTAAACAGTCCAACTTTAGTTTCAAATGCCATTCCCAATCCCCCCGACAGGTAGGTATAGTTAAGACTACCCCTGCCCGCATTCTTTCCCCAGCCCCCGTCTGCAAAGACGTTAAAATAGGAGTTTTCACCAATCAGGTAACGATACTCCAGTGTTCCGATGCCATATTGTGAGAGAAACTGGCTTTGCTCGTCAAAGCCCCTGAGCAGCCGGTAGCCACCAATTTGAAAGAGCTCATTTCTAAATATATTGGAGCCGGAAATGTAACCGCCGTTAATAGCGGTCTTAATGGTGCTCTTGGCTGCCTTGCCAATGGGGAAATATTTTGCAACAGCCAGCACAGACCTCAATTGATAAGATTTTGTTTTTACGGTGTCGTATAAGCTCGCAAAATCGAAATCAGGATCATTAGGGTCCTCCAGGTCTATTATTTGGTTATTGGGTTTAATACGCTTATTACCAACAGAAGTGTTGAACAGCAGCTCCAGGCCGCTTACGGGGTTAAAAATATAATTGGTATTGTTTAGTGTATATTCAACTCCCAGGTTGGTGATTTTAACATCTGCTTCGTCGGGCAACTTCCTGGTAGCAATAACCGCCGGTTCATTGATGTAATTTAAAACACTACTGAATCGCTGCACGTATAACTTTATGCGTTGCTGCCGGTTTAGCGCCAGCTGGGCGCCCAGCCGTATGTCGAAGTTTAAAAATGCGGAGTCTCTCTTGAGCATATTAAAACCAAAGTCAACGCCTAACGGAGATTTAAACAGGTAAGGCTGGTCATAATTCATACTAAGCCGTTGGGAAGCAGCCTGCAGTCTTTGCCAGGTAAGGCCGATTGTTTCCCCGGCGCCAAAGGCGTTTTTTAAGTTGAGCAGCCCTTCGCCGGTGATCACCATTTTACGATTGGCAGAGGCGTCGCTATTAGGTAAAAAGCCAATAATTATATTTACCTGGCTGCTTTTTTTCTGTTGCAAAAAAACTTCTATGGTCCCCCCTGTGCTTCCCCATATTAACTGGGGCGGGAATTCTTCGGTTACATAATTGAGCTTCTTCAGTTCTGTGCTGATTTGCAACAGTTTCTCTTTGCTGTAGATAGATCCGTTTTTAATCCCTAAAAATTGCTGGAGATACTCGTTGCTTATTTTGGCATTGCCGGTAACTTTTATGCTGTCAATATGGTAAAGAGGTCCCGGCTGAACGTTTATTCTTCCTGAAACATCCCGGCCATTGATCTGCAGGCTATCCAGGAAGATGCGGGCAAACGGATAGCCATTGTTTTCCATGTACTCCAGCATGCGCTGTTGAAGTGTAACAATTTTATCAGGATCGTACTGTTGCAGCGTGAGTTGATCGGGATTCCAGCCCACCTGGCTTAACCAGCGCCGGGACGCCTCGTCGGCGTACACAGAAGCCCATTGATATATTTCTCCAAAGAAAACATGAATTATGCTATGCACGGAATCGGACTGTACAGAATCAATTGATGCTGTAATATAGCCTTTTGCCTGCAGGGCTGGGATCAGCTGTTCGATATAGGCTGTACATTCATCGCGGTTAATGAATTCTTTTTTAGGTCGAATCACCTTTTCTGCAAATGCGCTGTCCCTGTCAACCGGCACAACCGATAAGGTATACCTGTTTTGCCCTTGTGTCAGCAAAATATGTAAAAGCAAAAATGCTGTAAACAGGTATCGTATCTTTGCAGGTTTCAACGGGAGTAAAAGTAAGTTGAAAAGTTGAAAGGTATAAAAGTTTACAAGGTATCAACACTATATCCTTGTTAACCTGTACTTGTTAACTAATCAACCTAAACATCACATGAGCGGCATTTATATCCATATACCTTTTTGCAGGCAGGCCTGTAATTATTGCAATTTTCATTTTGCAACCTCTTTATTAAAGAAAGAAGCGATGCTAACTGCCATTAATAAAGAAATTGAATTAACAGCAGCCGATCATCAATGGCCGGTGAATACAATCTATTTCGGAGGAGGAACGCCCAGCCTTCTAGAAGCAGCAGAAGTTTCGGCTATTTTAAATACGGTTCGATCTGTGTACCAGGTCGATGGCGGCGTTGAAATAACATTGGAAGCCAACCCGGATGATTTAACGGAAGTAAAGCTGAAAGGGTGGAGGGAGGCCGGCGTTAACCGGTTAAGTATTGGCATACAGTCTTTTTTTGAGGAAGACCTGCAGTGGATGAACCGCGCTCATAACGCAGTTCAGGCAAAAGAAGGGCTGAAATTGGCATTGCAATATTTTGATAATATAACAATTGACCTTATTTATGGAACCCCCGGCCTTACCAATGAAAAATGGCTGCAAAATGTAGAAACAGCCCTGGCATTACAGATCCCTCATTTGTCCTGTTATGCGCTGACGGTAGAACCCCGCACACCGCTGGATAAGCTGATCAGGCAGCATCAAAAGGATGATATCAATCCTGATGTTCAATCGGAACAATTTTTATTATTGATGGGATGGCTAAGGGCGGCAGGATACGAGCATTATGAAATATCCAATTTTGCCAGGCCCGGTTTCCGAAGCCGCCATAATTCATCATACTGGCAGGGTAAACCCTATGTGGGTATTGGCCCGTCTGCCCATTCATTTAATGGAACAGAACGAAGATGGAATATTGCCAATAACCAGCAATATATCAGGTCGATCGGAGATGGAATATTGCCCATGGAAAAGGAATTGCTGACACCTGTGCAGCAGCAGAATGAATCGATCATGATCTCGCTTCGTACGATTGAAGGGGTCAATTTAAATAGCTTTTCTGAAGAAGCTGCTCAACGGTTACAAAAGGCCGCCAGGAAATATATCGCCCGGGGGCTTGTTATTTCTGAACCGGGCCGTTTGTACCTTACTGATGAAGGTAAACTCTATGCAGATGGTATTGCGGCCGATCTTTTCTTCGACGTCGGGGC
>JBCNOR010000476.1:0-4445 GCA_039593785.1 Niabella sp.
GATTGATCAATAGTATGGTCATTACCAAGGGTACAGATGCTATAAAAGCGAATATCGCTTACAAAAACGTATCATCAAACCAGTTTAAAACCTTTATTAATTCCACCATAGGCAACCTTACGTGGTTCTTTAATCATGATGCTCCCGGCCTCCCTCCTGCTGTAGATGAAACGGGACTTTCCAAATCAGACCGGATTAACGTTACGATTCGTCTTAATGATCTTAATCATTTCGACCAACTTCAAAAGTCTATGGCACAGCAAGGTCTTCATATTCGTATGGAACCACGATTACAGGAGGTACTTGTGATCAAACAAGTTATCCATCAAAATTAAAGCTATGAGGTATTCTATAATTCTTCTTATGTGCTTTGCCTTGGCAGCCAGGCTAGCAGCACAAACAACTATTACAGGAAGGGTCACTTCAAAAGATGAAGGAGCTCCTATACCTGCTGCTACGCTCCTATTAATAAAATCCAAGCTACAGGGGCAGTCTGATGATCAAGGAAGATTTTCGTTCCCCAATATAACAACGCCTGACAGCTTGAAGGTATCCAGTGTGGGGTATATTACTCAAATCATACCAGTCGACGCAAAGTCGCTAGCACTACAAATACAATTAGAAAGAGAGCCTACAGCACTTGCTGAAGTGGTTGTACAAACCGGCTACGAGAGTATTCCTAAAGAAAGGGCTACCGGTAGTTTTGAGGTACTCGACGAAAAAAAGCTCAATTTAAAATCCGGTCCATATCTTCTTAACCGGTTGGATGGCATTTCAACCAGCATCAATTTCGATCGCAGGCAGTCTACATCAGGCGAAGGATCGGTTTCGGCCGATGCGCTAACTATCCGCGGTGTAAGCACACTTACGAGTACCGCCAAAGCTCCCTTAATTGTACTCAATAATTTCATCTATGACGGTAACATTTCAAATATAAACCCCAACGACGTAGAAAGCATTACGATATTGAAAGATGCTGCGGCTGCTTCTATATGGGGTGCCCGCGCAGCCAATGGAGTTATTGTAATTAATACCAAAGCCGGGAAGTATAACAGTAAAGCGAACGTATCACTCACCACCAACTTTGCCTGGATACCTAAGCCAGATCTTTTCAAATTTACCAGGATGACCAGCGCTGAGTTCATAGAGGTTGAACGCATGCTTTTTGATAAAAGTTTTTATAATGCTGATATTAACAACCGCACCAACTACCCCGCCCTTTCGCCGGTGGTAGAAATACTGGCCCGACAACGGTCAGGAGAAATTAGCGCTAGCGAAGCTGATCAACTGATAGAGGGTTACACGCAAAAAGATGTCAGGAATGATTTTCTAAAATACATTTACCAGGCAGCATTACAACAGCAGTATAGTCTACGCGTTGCAGGTGGGGGCTCTACTGCCCGCTACTCGCTTTCAGCAGGCCTTGACGAAACACCCGGGTCATTAGTGGGTAATCGCAGCAGGCGTACCACCCTTCGCTGGGAAGGTGGTATTACACCTTTAAACAACCTGGAGCTGAATACCACCGTATTATATGCCGGCATTAATGCGCAGGAAAATGCTATTGGAGAATATGGAACATCAGCATACAACTACCGCATGACAGTAAGAGAGCTTTATCCCTACGCTTCGCTTGCCGATAATAACGGAAACCCATTAGTAGTAGAACGTTACTACCGGCCGGGATATATTGATACCGCAGGTGCTGGTAAACTTTTAAACTGGCAATACAGGCCCCTGGAAGAAATTAGTTTAAGAGATAACAACTCCAAAAGCGATGATTTGTTATTAAGCGCTTCTGCTTCTTACAAAATCACCCCCTGGCTGCGTATTCAGGCCAGTTACCAATTTCAGCAGGCTTCTATTAATAGTCGCAATATAAACAGCATGGAAAGCTTTATGGCCAGGGATCTCATCAACCGCTTTACACAGATATCGGGCAACAATATCTTTTACCGGGTTCCCAAGGGAGGTATATTAGATCAAAGCCTCATTCGTCAAAGCTCTCAAAACGGTAAAGCCCAGCTCATTTTTAACAGGCAAATAAGTAAAGACCACCACATAAACGGGCTGGCCGGTTTTGAAATCCGCGATAACAAATATGAACAAAACGGAACAAGAACTTACGGATTCACGGAAGAGACCTTAACATTTATCCCCGTTGATTATGCAACTACATTCCCATTATATGGAAGTTTTGGCATTGGACAAATACCCAACTCACAAAGTTTCGAACGAAGGATTGACCGGTTTGTATCCTATTACGGCAACATTTCTTATACTTATAAAGACCGGTATATACTGACGGGCAGTGCGCGCAAAGACGCCTCCAATGTATTTGGTGTTGCGGCTAATAACCGGTGGAAACCGCTATGGTCTGTCGGGGGCCGATGGAAAATAGACAAAGAACCGTTCTTTCACTCCCTGGCAATCCGCCAGCTGGCGTTGCGAGGCACCTTCGGCTACCAGGGTAACGTTAATAACGCTATTTCCCCATTGACAACACTCACTATCAGTGCCAATGGCAATACCCTTATTAACCAACCTACTGCTACTATTGCCACTCCTGCCAACCCGGATCTTTCCTGGGAGCAAACTGCTCAAACTAATATAGGAGTCGATTTAGCCTTAAGTAGCGGATTAACTGTCGCGTTAGACGGATATATCAAAAACTCCAACAACCTTTTACTGGGTGCAAGAATGGATTTAACAACAGGCCTCTCCACTGTTCTCAAAAATAGTGCATCGATCAAAACGAGAGGATTGGAGCTTACAGCATCTAAAACGACTGCCTGGGGTTCCTTTAGCTGGAGTAAAGATTTATTGGTATCCTACGTAGACAATAAAGTTATGGATTACGTTATTGCAGACCAGAGTAGATCGGTGTCCGGTTTTGTAAGCTCAGGCGGCCTTACCATTTACCCTATCAGGGGAAGCAGCCCATACAGTGTCTACAGTTATCCTTCTGCCGGACTGGATCCTGAGACAGGAGACCCGCGGGGATACCTGGGAAGTATCGTATCGAAAGATTATAATGCAATTATGCGCCAAGCTCTGGATACTTCCAATATAATACGACATGGCTCTGCGCTACCAACTGTTTTTGGCTCCTTTAACAATAGCTTTGACTATAAAGGCTTTTTCTTAACTGTCGGTATTTCATTTAAGGCTGGCTACTATTTCAGGAAAAACAGCATTAACTACAATAACTTGTTTTCCCGCGGTAGTATGCATGGAGATTTTAAAAACCGATGGCAGGCTCCAGGGGATGAAGTTCAGATGTCTGTCCCCTCTTTAGTATATCCCAATATTAGTGGCAGAGACCAATTTTACGAGGGAACGGAAGGCAATGTTCAAAAAGGTGACCATATAAGGCTGCAATTTATGAAGGTAGGATACACCCTTGGTACTGTAGGCAAACATTTCAAAAGCATACAATTATTTGCTTTTGTTAATAACCTCGGCATTTTGTGGAGCGCCAATAAACTGGGATTAGACCCTGACTATGATTTAAATCTACAACGATATCCCCCATTAAAAAATTATAGCCTGGGCCTTAATATTAACTTCTAAAATCGAGATCAATGAAACCACAAGTTTTACTATACATCGCAATGTTCCTGTTGAGCTCTTGTAATAAGTTTCTTGACGAAAAGCCAAGAGCAAATTTAAGATTACCAGAAAGTGCAGACGACTTACAAGCGATGCTCGACAACATGATCAATTTCAATGAAGCATCTGCATTGAATCACGATGCAGCCGACGACTTTTATATAACAGAAGCTGATTGGAACGGCCAAACTAATTTCACCTTTAAAGATGCCTACATTTGGAAAGCAGATCTTGAAAGCGAATCAGACTGGCTTTATCAATACAGAGCTGTTTTTTATGCAAATTCAGTTATCGCCGCTGTTAATGAAATTCAACAAAAAAACAGCAACAAGGATTTAGAACAATACCGTGGCGCTGCCCTATTTTTCAGAGCGCTTTCTTTTTTTAACCTGTTGCAACTTTACGCACCCGCTTATAACGCACATTCAGCAAATACACAACCCGGCATAGCATTAAGACTGGATGCGGATTTTAATAAAAAGAGTGGTAGGTCCACAGTTGCCGAAAGCTACCAACAAATACTTCAAGACCTAGAACAAAGTATTCCCAGGTTACTGCCAAAAGCCCTTTTTAAAACCCGACCTGGCAAAGTTGCTTCTTATGGTTTACTTGCACGCATTCACCTTGCGATGGGCAACTTTTCCATCGCGGTGTTGTATGCCGACTCATGCCTTGCAATTCAAAACCAACTTATCAATTATAGCACCATTTCTCCTACAGCCACCAATCCTTTTCCCCGCCTTAATGATGAAGTAATTTTACTCATGCGCACCGACTGCGCCTGCAGCGCGGAGCCGGCGATGTCGAAGATCGGCAGGTTGCTCATGGCTTAT
>JBCNOR010000477.1:0-4328 GCA_039593785.1 Niabella sp.
AACGGCAATACTTCATCTACCAGCTCATATTCCAATGCCTGCTCTGCATGCTGCACACTGGCTTCCACACCTATTAACCGTGAGGAAAGTTTTTTCTCGTGCAACTGTAAAGCCATTGATCCGCCAATAAGCCCCACTCCTACAATTGCTATTTTTTTCCGGTTGTTCATAATTTCTGAACCATGATTATTAGATGGATTACCATGATTTCCGATAACCCTATCAACTTGTAAACTTTAAACTTGTAAACTGTGCCTCACCCTGCTAATCGCTTCGTCAAACCGCTCAACCGATCCACACAGGCTTATTCTTATATATTGCATTCCGGCACTGCCAAAAATTCCGCCGGGCGTAATAAATACATTGGCCTTATACAATACATCATCTGCTATTTCATAACAGTCTTTGTACTTACCTGGTATTTTAGCCCATACAAACATGCCTACCTGGTTTTTTGAATATACAGCCCCTAACAGATCCAGCAACTGAAAAACCTTTTCTCTACGTTCCCTGTAAATAGCATTCACTTCATCATGCCACTCTTTACCCAAGGTTAACGCTTTGGCTGCGGCCAATTGCAGAGGCAGGAACATGCCGCTGTCCATATTGCTCTTAAAACGTAGCACTTCGTTAATTCTTTCAGCCGCACCACAAAGAACCCCTACCCGCCAGCCGGCCATATTGTGTGACTTACTCAATGAGTTCAACTCTATTACCACGTCCTTCGCTCCTTCAATACTCAATAAGCTGGTGGGCTCATCGTTCAGGATAAAGCTGTACGGATTGTCATGTACGATCAAAATATTGTGTTTACGCGCAAAGGCAATCAACTTTTCGAATACCTGCTTATCCGGCTGCTGACCTGTGGGCATTTGCGGGTAATTCACAAAAAACAATTTCACTTTGCTCAGGTCCAACGCTTCTATGGCTTCAAAATCCGGCTGGTAATTGTTTTCTTCCTTTAGGTCATAATCAACACAAACACCTCCGGCAATGGTCACATTACTGCGATAAGTAGGATACCCCGGATTGGGCACCAGTACTGCATCGCCTTCATTTAAATAGGTCATACAAATATGCATGATGCCTTCCTTGCTTCCGATCAGCGGCAGGATTTCTGTATCAGCATTTAATGCCACCCCATACCACTGCTGGTACCAATCTGCAAAAGCCTTCCTTAAAACCGGGCTGCCTTTATAGTTTTGGTAACCATGTACATTCGGTTTCTGTGCTTCTTCAAACAAAACCTTTACTACATCCGGATGCGGTGGCAGATCAGGACTTCCTATGCCCAGGTTCACAATATTCTTACCCTGCTTATTCAGCTCATCTATTTCCCGCAGTTTCTGAGAAAAGTAATACTCCCCTACTCCCTGCAATCTTTTTGCTACTTCCATATGCCTTTATTATAAATGCCGTAAATCTTAATAGCTTCTGTTAATGGTTTTAATTTTTCGATTACCCTTTCAAAGGTTTTGATGTTGTCAAATTCCAGGTCTGCATGAAACTGGTACTTGAATTCAGAACCGGGAATGGGGAAGCTTTGCAACTTCGACATGTTTACTTTATGTATGGCCATCACTCCTAAAACCCTTGCCAGCGCCCCTTCTTTATGAATGGTTTGAAAATTGATCGAGGCCTTATTTCCTGTTTGAGGCTCCATAATATCCTCCGGTCTTTTTAAAACCAGGAAGCGGGTATAATTCTTTTTTAAGGTTTGAATTTTAGGCGCTATAACATTCAGGTCGTAGATCTCTGCTGCCAGGCTGCTGGCAATAGCCGCAGTGTGCTTGCTTTTATACTGGGCTATGTGTTTGGCGCTTAAGGCCGTGTCATCGCTTTCTACCAGCTTCCACTTGTACTGATCCAGGTATTCATAGCACTGCTGCAGGGCCATGGTATGCGAATGCACTTCTTTAATATCTTCCAGTGTTACGCCATGATTTACCAGCAGGTTCTGGTGAATTTGCATATACACTTCTCCCACAATCTTCAGGTTACTGCCCTGTATCAGATTATAGTTGGCCAGGATGCTGCCCGCTATTGAATTCTCAATAGCCATAATACAGCCATCTGTACGGCTGGCATCTTTTGCTGCGGCCATCACATCCTTAAAAGTGGTACAACACTCAACCGTTACATTTTTATTAAAGAAGTGATTAGCGGCCTGCTGATGAAAACATCCTTCAAAGCCCTGAATCGCCATATGAGGCGTGTTGTTTGGTTTACTTACGGTTTGTTCCTGCGAACTGTCGGCTTTTGGCACCATTTTAAAACTTTTACTTATTCCGGCAAGACCGGGTAAGTGCTAAAAAAAAATCCCGGCCTTCTTTTGCCAGGATTCTTTTTATGTTGACTTATTTTAATCTGTTTCGTTTCAACTAAAGCATTCCCGGCTTCATTTCAAAAAAGAAGCTAAAATAAAAACCGGTAAAAAATCGAGTTGCTGTCATTGTACCGCAAATTTAAAAGATAAAATTAAATAACCAAATATATTTTTATGCAAACGTTTGAGCAATATACCCCTATTTAAAACTAACAACTGGTAGCCTGAAATACAGTACAGTGGCCTATCTTGCGTTAAATGCATTCTGACTTCCGGATATTTTTGCTGATTATTATATCAGGAATGGTGGCCAGTGTTGTGCTCAAAAAGCTAACACTACCGGCCGCTATAACCGGCGGCATATTGAGTTGCTGTATCTATGCCGGAGCCGGGTTGGCCGGTATTACCCTGATGGCTGCTTTTTTTTTACTGGGCGTGCTGGCCACGTCATGGAAACTGAATCAAAAAATATCGGAGGGGTTAGCCGAGGCTCAAAAAGGCAAAAGAACGGCGACACAGGTTTTTGCCAACGCCGGTGCGGCTGCCATTACGGGTTTGATCGCCTGGATACTTCCGGAGTTAAGCCTGAATGCATCTCTGGTTATGGCCGCCTGCTTTGCGTCTGCTACCGCCGATACAATTTCCTCCGAACTGGGTAATGTGTATGGTAAGCGTTTTTATACTGTACTAACACTTAAAAAAGCCACCAAAGGCGCGAACGGTGTTATCAGCCTGGAGGGCACGCTGGCCGGGTGTGCCGGGAGTTGCATTATTTCCGTTATCTATTCCTTGTGGCAGGGCTGGAGCATAGACCTGCTCTTCATTGTTATCGCAGGCACCTTTGGCAACCTTATCGATTCCATTTTGGGAGCTGCACTAGAAAACACCGGATATATCAGCAACAATGCAGTTAATTTTCTCAACACCTGTGCCGGAGCTGTCTTTATATTGATTCTGAGTTCAATGAGATAAATTACAATATGGGGTATTTTTTGTCCTGAAACAGCCAGATCATACTTTAACTAACTGTTAGTATTATTTTGTTCTAATTTACACCGTTGACCTTTATTAATTATCCCGATTGCAACTAACTTTGTGAAGTTGAAAACCCTTTGGAAATATTGTTTCTGCGCACTAACTGCTACGGCTTTTGTATGGCATACCCGTGCGCAAACGGCTCCGCCGGCCGATAGCATCCGTATTCCCCCAAGGCCCAGCATGCAGGAAATCATGAAAGACTGGGGCCCTAATGATCTCACCAAAATTGGCGCCATCTGGTACGGAACCGACTATAACTCATTTAAAATGCTGCCTTTTACCGAAGAGGAAAATGTATGGATCTCCAAACTCCCCCCGGCAAAACTGGAGCAGGTTAAAAAAGAATATAACCGGCTAAGGAATGCTGTATATGTATGCTATCCTTATGCCCGCATTGCCGGCAATACCATCAACCAGATCAACCGGGAGGCTGAAGCGCTGGATAAGAAAAGAGACAAAAAAGCGCTGATCAAGGCTAAAGAAAAAGAGCTGAAAAAGCAATTTGCAGACCCGCTGACCAATCTTTCGGTATACCAGGGAAAAGTATTGATGAAGCTGATCAACCGGCAAACCGGCAATAACTGCTACGAAATTTTAAAGGAATATAAAGGCGGATTTAATGCCCGCTTATACCAAACCGTAGCCTTCTTTTATGGAGGCAGCCTGAAGCAGGACTATAACCTTAAGGACAATTTTGACCGTGATATTGAGAATTTTGTGAGAGAAATTGATGCCAGCTGGTATAATAACCCTTATCAGAACCCGGCATATCACAGGTACTAGGCGAACACTTTTGCAAGGGAGTTGGTAACAAACCGAACTATAAATAAATGTTGTATAGTATGTGATGTCTGAAAAAGACCTACACCTGCAACAATTTTTCTAACTAAAATACAAACTGTAAAACCGGATCAATACTCCAGATAAAAGAATGTCCCGTGGCGAGGGCAGGGTGGTGCCGTAC
>JBCNOR010000478.1:0-4405 GCA_039593785.1 Niabella sp.
AAAATATCAGCGGCGGTGCTATTATCAAGTACAATGTGCCAAAGGATGATAATGTGAATTATGTAGAAGCCGCGTACGAAATAAAAGGAAAAGAGACCAGGAAAAAAGGCTCATTTTATACCAATGAATTGCTACTCGATGGCTTCCCTGACAGCAGGGAGTATAAAGTTTCTTTATACTCTGTTAGTTTTACCGAGAAAAAATCGGAGCCGGTAGTTATATCTGTTAACCCGGCAACACCTCCCTTTCAGCTTGTGGCACAAACCTTAAATGTACAGCCGGTTTTTGGCGGTGTCAAAACTACTTTTAAGAATCCTACCAAATCCAATCTGCAAATTACTTTTCTTGAAAAAAATAACCAGGGAAGATGGTCGGAGGTGCAGACCTTATACACCAGCCTGGATAGCGGAACCTTCTATCTCAGGGGGCTGCAAAGCCGCGTATATCAGTTTGGTGTAGTGTGCCGTGATAGGTGGCAAAATGTTTCGGATACGTTAACCATTGCATCACAACCACTGCACGAGGAACTGGCGGATGTAACAAAGATCAACAGCTATCCGCTCCCTTCCGATATCACCTACGAGTTTCCGCTTACAGCCAGGCAACCCTTTCATACCGGGGCAGGTACAGGGGTAGGAAATGTGCCATGCCTTTGGAACGGAGAAACGCATGCCCCCTTTTCCAAAACGCCCTTCTTTTTCTTTCAGAATATAACAGCAGGATTGCCATTTTCAGGTTTACCCAGCAGCATCACGATAGACCTGGGCAAAAGATATACGCTTAGCCGCTTTGTTTATTGGCCCAGGGCTTCGTCGGGTACCGCCATTCAGTACAATTACATCTTTGGTACCACACATGTTAAAACCTTTGAATTATGGGCAAGTAATAATCCAGCTTCCGATGGTTCTTATGACTCTTGGACTAAGATCGGTTTTTTTGAATCCAAAAGGCCCTCAGGTAATACTACACCGGGAAACGATTATAATACTGAAGAAGACAGGAGAATAGCTGTAACCGGAGAGAGCTATGATATGCCGGAAGATATTTCAGCTTACCGGTACATAAGATACAAAGTGTTTTCTACCTGGGGTGCGCAGCCTTATTGGGCATCAACAGAATTACAGTTTTATGGTAATCCGCAGCATTAACCTGCCAACTCTATCAAAGGAAAAGGATGACTATTCATAAATATTTTGTTTCGCATTATGTCTTCAGCTTAATAGCAAAACGACTATCACTGCATAAAAACTAAATTGATGAAAAAGATAATAATGATTCTACCCGTTTTTATGGTAATTGCCTATTGGGGTTGCAATAAAATGGATAGTACCTATAAAGAATTTTTAAAAGACGGTCCTATTATTTATTCTCAAAAGGTAGACTCCGTAAAAGTGTATTCCGGCCGCACCAGGGTATTGATCACCTGGCTGCCTATCAGGGATCCGCGTGTCAGCAAATTGAATATATCATGGGGCGGAAATACAGAAACTAAAGAAATTCCCATCACTTCGGTGAGAGATACATCCGTTTTAATTGAAGGGCTCGTTGAAGGCAATTATGTATTTAATTTTTATACTTCAGATGATGTAGGAAACAGATCGGTTAAAACGGAGGCTTTAGGTACTTCTTATGACACATTATATGAAAAGGGATTAACGCTGCGGGATATCAATACATTAACCAGGGCAGGCTCCTCCGTTTCCATTTCTTACAGATCGGTAACAGGTGTGGAAGCGTATGCGGGCCAGGAGATTACCTACCAGTCTTCGTCTGGCGGTCAAATTAAGAAACTTATACTCGCTGCAAATGCATCAGATGTTATCATTAGTGATTTTTCAGGGAGTAGTTTAACACATCGCAGTATCTACAAGCCACAAAGTCTTTCTCCGGATATCTTTTATTCGGTGTCAAGAATGGTCGCGGTTCCCTGACATTAGCAGTGCATGGGTGTTAATTGGAAAAGTTATGATAACTTATAGCGCAGGAAAAGGATTACAAATAAATTTATTAAAAAATAATAATAGAAAAGAATGAAGAAGATTTTTACGGGGCTCGCTTTGATGGCGCTATCGGTAGGGGTGTTTGGACAAAGTAGCGCAGATGCTGTATTCAGGAAAAAGTTTATAAAAAAGGTGATGGAAGACGCATCTGCATGGCAGTTGCAGCATCCCAAACATGATGTGAAAGATTGGACGAACGGAGCGTTTTATGCCGGCCTGGTAGCTGCATGGAAAACCACGAAGTCAAAAAGTATTTTCAATGCTTTGATGACCATGGGCGACACCGGCTCCTGGAGGCCGTATAAACGCTGGTATCATGCAGATGATATCACGGTGTGCCAAACCTATATTGACCTGTATGAGCAAGAGAAAAATAAAGCCATGATACGGCCAACGATCGACACGATCAATAAGTTGCTTGCAAACCCATATCCCACAAAAGGCCGGCTGGAAGTGATCAAATGGTGGTGGTGCGATGCGCTCTTTATGGCACCACCCGTGTTGGTTAAACTGGCGCAGGTTACCGGGAACGAGGCTTATCTTGATTCGAATGATGTTTATTTCAAACAGGCGTATGATCTGCTTTATAACAATGAGGAACACCTGTTTGCGCGTGATTTAAATTATGTGATTAAACCGGATGGTTCGGGACGGAAAGAGGCTAACGGACAAAAAGTGTTCTGGTCTAGGGGCAACGGCTGGGTAATGGGAGGTATTGTACGTATATTAAACGCGTTACCTAAAGATCATGCAACAAGGCCTTTCTATGAGAGCCTGCTGAAAGAAATGGCAGCTCGTGTGTCATCCCTGCAACAAACGGATGGTTTATGGAGGGCCAGCCTTCTGGATCCGGCTTCCTACCCGGGTGGCGAAGTAAGTGGTTCAGGATTTTTCTGCTATGCTATTACCTGGGGTATTAATAACAATCTTCTTGACAAAAAACAGTATCAGCCTGTAGTAGAAAAGGCGTGGAGGGCGTTGGCTAATTGCGTTAACCAGGAGGGAAGAGTGGGATGGGTGCAGCCTATCGGGGCCAGCCCGGGCAAAAATTTTAGTGCCGACAGTTGGGAAGTATATGGCACAGGAGCGTTTTTGCTGGCAGCCAGCGAAATCTATAAATTGAAAAGATAATGTTGTTCGGGTACACCAGTAGCATAAAATAGCAATCATTTAAAATTAGTAGGAACATGAAAACGGGTATTTATATAAGCCTCCTTTTAGGGCTGCTGACTTCTGTTTTTTCAGCCACCGGGCAAGAGCAGGAACCTGATAAAATTTATGGCAAGGCAAAGTTGCTCAATAAACCGGCTAACGGTTTTAGGGGTATCTGGTATATGATCAATGGTGCAGGGCAAAAGGGCCCTGTTAATAATGAATATATTTATAAATATAGTGGCGGATTGGGAACATATCCCTCTAATCATTACCCTTTTTCAGTATACTCAGCTGAATCGAATAAAACTTTTTTCTGTTACGGAGGTGCTGACGAAACAGGTAAAAACCTGATTCATACTGTTTCTTACTTCGACCACGCCACCGGTGAAGTAGCGAGGCCGGTAATGGTGGTTGATAAAGCAACCAATGATGCTCACGACAACCCGGTGATACAGGTGGACAAGCTGGGGTACATCTGGCTTTTCTCCACTTCGCACGGTACAGGCAGACCCTCATTTATACATAAAAGCGCGAAGCCTTATGATATCAGCTTTTTTGAGCGTGTTGCGGCAACTAAGCTGGTTAATGGCAAAAAGGTTCCGCTTGATAATTTTTCTTACCTGCAGGTTTATTATTCACCGGATCACGGTTTTACCGGGCTATTTACACACTATGAAAAAAAAGGTGGCCGCGTCATATCTTTTATGAATAGCCCTGATGGCGTTAATTGGACAGAGTGGAAAGATCTTTCAAAACTGGGAGTAGGACAATACCAGACCAGTGGTAATAAAGGCACCCTGATAGGCACCGCCTTTAATTATCATCCGGACAGACCGGTTCGGGGTGGTTTAGATTTCAGAACGAACCTTTATTTTTTACTGTCACGTGATTTTGGCAAAACCTGGAAAACAGTTGATGGTAAAGCTATAAGCTTGCCGCTCTCAACTGTTAATAATGCAGCCCTGGTTCATGACTATGATAGTCAAAAAAGAAATGTTTATATCAGTGATGTTAATTTTGATGAAAAGGGAAATCCTGTAATCCTTTTCCTCACCAGCAAAGGTCCCATGCCCGGCCCCGAAGACGGTCCCAGAACCTGGCACACGGCCTATTGGAATGGTAAAAAATGGGAAATACGATCTTTCACCAGTTCAGGAAATAATTATGATATGGGTTCTATTTATACAGGTAAAACCTGGCGGGTAATAGCGCCTACTACTATGGGGCCTCAGCCTTATAATACAGGCTGT
>JBCNOR010000479.1:0-4401 GCA_039593785.1 Niabella sp.
GCATTAAAGAGCTGGCTACTAGAGCTGGATGAACTGGAGGAAGATGTAACCCACCGCCCGGGTAAGTTGCACAAATTCAAGACCAAAGCTGTAAAATCTTCCGTTTCAAAAAAAGGGTAAAAAAAATTTTTCAACTATGTGTACTTAATACACATAAGTATTCCTACCTTTGTTTTCGTATCGAAAATTTATTGTGTACTTTGTACACATAATTACCTGAGAAATTAACATTGTTTGTCTATGCAAGGAAAAAGATTGCGTGCGTTTTTAACGCCACTAATGCTGATTTGCGTGCTTACTGTTTTTGCGCAAACGCGTGAAGTAACCGGTACGGTTACTGAAGATGTATCCAACCTCCCTGTTTCCGGTGCTACTGTTGAAGTAAAAGGAACCAATTATGCAACCGTTACTGATTCAGTAGGAAATTACCGTTTGATGGTTCCTGAAGGAAGTGGTACCCTGGTATTTTCTTTTGTGGGATATACCAGCCTGGAGTTACCGGTTACAGGAACGGTTGTAAATGCTGTTCTGGTACATACTACCGGATCTATGGAAAGTGTAGTGGTAATTGGTTATGGTACCGCCAGAAAAAAAGATCTTACTGGTGCCGTGGCTACCGTTTCTGCAAAAGATTTCCAGAAAGGGAATATCACAACGCCTGACCAATTAATTGCAGGCAAGGTTTCGGGTGTAGCTATTACATCTAATGGTGGGCGCCCGGGACAGGGAAGCACCATTCGTATAAGAGGAGGCTCTTCTTTAAATGCCAGTAACGATCCCTTAATTGTTATCGACGGGGTACCCGTTGATAACGGAACAATAAGTGGAGCTGCCAATCCGTTAAGTTTTATTAATCCAAACGATATTGAAAGCTTTACAGTATTAAAGGATGCTTCCGCTTCGGCTATCTATGGATCGAGAGCCAATAACGGAGTAATTATTATCACTACTAAAAAGGGAAAGGCCGGGAAGATTCGGGTTTCTTATAGCAGTAATAATTCGCTGTCTACCCTTGCAAAAAAGCTGGATGTATTGACAGGAGACCAGGTTAGGGAAATAGTTAGCCAATACGGAACTAATCTTCATAAGGGGCAGGTTGGAAGTGCGAATACCGATTGGCAGGATGTTATTTACCGGCCTGCTTTTGCATCAGATAATAACGTAACAATCACGGGCGGCATTAAACAAATTCCTTATCGTATTTCTTTAGGTTATCTGAATCAGGATGGTTTGTTACGTACAGATAATTTAAAACGTACTTCTGTTGGCCTTGCTTTAAATCCAACTTTCTTCAACAACCATTTAAAGGTCGATCTGAATTTAAAAGGCTCTGTTCAAAACACAAGGTTTGCTAACGACGGGGCAGTAGGTGCTGCAATCAGTTTCGATCCTACCCAGCCGGTTTATATGGATGACCCAACCTACGGCGGCTATTTCCAATGGACGGAAGCAAACGGCACACTGGTACTAAACAGGGCTAATAACCCGTTGGGCATGTTAGAGCAGACCTTTGATAAACAAAAGCCTATGAGGAGCATTGGTAATTTGCAGCTGGATTACAAATTTCATTTCCTGCCCGAATTAAGAGCCAACGTTAACCTGGGTTATGATGCTTCCAGTAATGAAGGAACCAAGTTGATACCTGCTAACGCGGCTACTAACTTCCTGGATGGCGGCCGGTTTGAACAAGGCAAGCAGAACCGGTTTAATTCTGTTTTTGATTTTTACCTCAACTATGCAAAAGATATTGCCAAGCACAGAATAGATGTCACAGTAGGACATTCTTACAATAATTTCAGAACGAAAAATTATTCTTTCAGAGCTTTAAATGCAAACAAAGACACCATTGCCGGTACCACCGCTCCTGTATATCCGTTTGACATCCCCGAAAACACATTGATCTCCTACTGGGGAAGGCTATTGTACAACTATAACAGTAAATACTTTCTTACAGCTAGTTTACGAAGAGACGGCTCTTCGCGTTTTGCTCCTGAAAACAGGTGGGGCTGGTTCCCTTCGGCGGGATTGGCCTGGAGTCTGAAAAATGAACTCTTTAAAAATACCGCAGCTCTTTCTGAGCTAAAATTAAGATTTGGATATGGACTTACCGGGCAGCAGGATGGTATTGGTAATTACGATTACCTGGCAAGATATGGGGTAGGAGGATTAAGTGCTGCCTATCAGTTTGATAATACGTTTTACAATGCCTATGGCCCTTTTGGCTATAATTACAATTTAAAGTGGGAAGAGCTCTCTTCTTATAACGTAGCCCTTGATTTTGGCTTTCTGCGTAATCGCATCAATGGTAGCATCGACTTTTACATCAGGGAATCTAAAGACCTTTTAAATGCTATACCGCAGGCCGCGGGTACTAACTTCAGTGCTTATGTGTTGGCTAATGTTGGAACCTTGCGTAACTCAGGCGTTGAGTTTACTTTAAACACGCAACCGGTAGCTACAGAGAAGGTAAGTCTTGATGTAAATTTCAACTATACCTATAACAAAAATGAAATTACAAACCTTACGGTTATACCCGATGATCCTACTTATTTAGGGATTCCTACCGGCGCAACACAGAGTAACGGCAATACGCAGCTTCATACCGTTGGCCATCCCAGAAACACATTTTATCTATATCAACAAGTGTATGATAACGATGGTAAAGCCATAGAGGGTTTGTTCGTAGATAGAAACAGGGACGGCTTAGTTAATAATGATGATAAATATTTAAATCACAGTGCGGTGGGCAGCCATATGTTTGGATTGAGCTCTAACCTGGCTGTTAATAAATGGAGCGGAGGATTTGTAGCCAGAGCTACGCTGAACAATTTTGTATACAATAACGTATTTGCTGACAGAAGTACGCGTACCGCAATTACCGGTGCCTATACATTGGGTAATGGTATCAATAATTACTACAATACAGGTTTTACCCAGGGAACAGGAATCTCAGCGATGAGCGATATGTGGGTGGAGAATGCGTCCTTTATCAGGATGGATAACATTTTTGTGGGTTACAATTTCGGAAGCCTTACGAAATACATTAGTTCTGTCAGAGCTGTTGCCAGTGTACAAAATGCCTTTATTATAACTAAGTATAAAGGACTGGATCCAGAGGTTAACAATGGTATAGATAATAATATCTACCCCAGGCCGCGTATTTTTTCACTGGGTTTAAATTTTGATTTCTAATCTAAAAAACGAGCATGTATGAAATATTTTAAAAGTTATATATACCTGTTGGCGGTTGCTCTGATGCTTGTGGTAAGCGGCTGTCATAAGGACCTTGACAGGTTTCCCACTAATGATTTAACCGCAGACAAAGTTTTTAATAATGTACAAGGCTATACCAATGCGCTGGCAAAGCTATATGTGTCGTTCGCGGTCACAGGAACAAATGGGAGAGATATACCGGCAGAAATTGTAGCCGATGAGGGTAACACCGGTTTTTTAAGACAGCTTTGGTACCTGCAATCTTTAACTACCGATGAGGGCCTTTGGACCTGGAGCGGTAATACAGACCCTGTAAACATGCATGAGATGAACTGGAATGCCAATAGCTATGTGGTAGCAGGATTATATTTCCGTTGCTACTACATTATAACCCTGGCGAACAACTTTATTAATGAATCTTCTGATGCAAAGCTCTCGCAGCGCGGTTTTAGCAGTGCTGATGCAGAAACGATCAAACGCTACAGGGCTGAAGCACGGTTTTTAAGAGCATATAGTTATAGTATATTGTTAGATCACTTCGGAGCTGTTCCCTTTACGGATGAAAGTTATGTGATTGGCTCTGGTGTGTCTCCCAAACAATTATCCAAGCAGGAGATCTTTAACTTTGTTGAATCAGAATTGAACGCTATTGATGCAGAACTGGCAGCACCCAGAACCAATGAGTTAGGTAGGGTAGATAAGGCCGCTGCCTGGGCATTATTATCCCGGCTATATTTAAACGCCAATGTTTATACCGGTAGTCCGAAATATACAGAGTCTGTTGCTGCTTCTAAGAAAGTAATAGATGCGGGCTATACCTTGCACAATAATTATACACAGTTGATGCTGGCTGATAACCACACACTTGCCAATGAATTTATCTGGACGATCCGTTTTGATGGCACTAACACGCAGTCTTACAGCGGTACCACATTTTTGGTACATGGTCCTTCGGGTGTGCCAGGCAGTGTGTCTGGTACCAATGGTACCTGGAATTGTATTCGTATTACAGAAGATTTTGTAGATAAGTTTAATGCGGCTGATATAAGAGGTCAGTTCTGGACTACCGGTCAGACAAAGTCTGTGACTAGCTTATTGGGGGATCCTACAGCGGGCTATTCCTCCAGCAAATTCAGCAACCTGACGCGTACCGGCGTTCCCGGTCCTAATACTGATGCGGGTGGCACC